>VENG01000038.1 GCA_009711705.1 Bacillota bacterium | reverse complement strand
CAATAAAAATCCCCCCAAACAATTTGCTAAAATTTTAGCATTTTGCTGAGGGGGGATAAATAGATTTGGTTGTTTAATTATGAAAAAACACACCATGATTGTGTAGGTAATTATGTGCAAGTGGACAGAGGCAAGATGTGCAGCAGATGGGAATTGATTCATATTGATACCGATTTCGGCAATTATAACTTGCGCGCTACGTTCACCAATACCAGGAATAGAATCAACAAGATTTACTTGTTCATTTACAGATTCCATTCTTTCACGGATTTCTTTATCAAGTGAAAGGATCTGTGCTGCAAGATAATCAATATGTTTGAGCATTAAGCGAAGCATAAGTCTTTGATGTTCACCCATAAAACCATGAAGAGCTTCTCTAAGTTGTGGGATTTTTTTGCGCATTTGCCTGCGCGCTTTATCTGCCATAGCTTGAACATCATTACAGCCATCTGCTAGCATATCAAGCATTTGACGGGATGATTTACCATCAATTTCGCTTACAACAGAAGCTAACTTGATATTCGCACCTTCTAGTACCTTCTGAATGCGGTTTAGTTCTCTGGCGCGTTCTTGTACCATACTTCTGCGATAACGAACAAGCTCTTTGAGTTCGCGCTGCTCACGCTTGGGAATAAAACTACCGTTTAATAAGCCATGGCGAAGTAAATCGGCAATCCACTCTGCATCTTTGACATCGGTTTTTCGGCCCGGTACAGCTTTGATATGTTGTGCATTGACAACTAATGCACTGATATCCTCCATTTCTAAGAGATTATAAATAGGCTTCCAGTATGGTCCGGTTGCTTCCATGGCAACACATTGACAATCAGCGTCCTTTAGCCAGTCAATAAGTCCAAGGAGAGATGAAGTCATAGTGCTAAAACTTCTAGTCTCCTTCTTTCTACCTGTAAATACACAGGCAACAATGGAGTTCTTATGAACATCCATACCACAACAGCGCTCGTAAATCACATTCATTGAAAGGCCTCCAATGATATTAAAATTTACGGCGGGCTTCCTGAATTTTATTAATCTACCCTGCGTGCTCATGGCAACAATTTGTGGTTCAAGCAGGAAGCCTTTGTCAGTCTATTAGATCGGGCTCGAACGCACCAAGACATTTCGACCTTATGCCGTGGTAAAAGTATCTCTTTATGGTAACTTTTTCATTCATTTGATGGTGTGGCACAGGGCGCCACATGGGGGTCTATTATGAATTTTTAATAAACAATGGATTTTAAGATAATATTTTATTAGACATCATCCCTAGCGGGAGCTGCGGTTCCTGTGAATCTATGAACATGTAAGGGATCTCCTGCTCGCCTCACGGTTCCTTGATAACGATGCACATGGAATCCAGGTTTGGTGGGTATTGCCGGTCCAGTAAAGGATTGATAGCGGTGGATGTGACCAGCGTCAAAGGTGGTTTCGCCTTTCAGCCTGTGAACGTGAGTTGACCCCCTTCTAATAGTTGGACCGGTAACTGCTCTCATACGATGAATGTGACCGACGTCAAAGCTTGTTTTGTTTGAATATTGGTGGACATGGGTGCGTTGCCCAACTCCTTGCTTCGGGCGAAAGAATGAAAAAAAGCCATAGCCCATCTAAAAATCACTCCTCTACAGGGTATTATTAGCATAATATTTCCTTAAGAGGAATTATGTTACTAATACCTATTCTTCTTTTAATTCTTACGGTAAATAAAATTAGTCTTCAACTTTTTACTCTCAGTTCATCGAACGCACTTTTTCTAGGTTAAAGAATCAAAGTAAATAACAAATTTTAGCGAATATGCAATCTCAATCATTGAGTGGCAAATTATCTTATTTGATTAAAATGGCTATTCGGAATATCGTGTTGAAATTGGAATTCTTATTTTCAGTCTCACCAAAGGTTTATAAATATTATGGTTGTTAAGTCAACTACACTCCTGACCTCCCACAGCCTATTTAATTGCTATTCCACCGGCAATACATTTAAATAAAATCCCCGGCGTTATGTAACCAGAAAAAAATTGGTAACACTTTCCATGGCAATTGCATACCATAAATGAGTACCAAAGCATTTTAACAAAAAAAGGGGGGGGGCTTTAATGGGTTATGGAGTAGAGACTACCGATGCTAAAGGTAGCCAGGGTTTGATTCTCTTTCTGATCCTGATTTTGCTGGTATTTGCTTTTATTTAGGTGGGTAATTAATTCCTGACAACCCGGCGACCGTAGGAAGATTTGGAGTACAGTTTGGTCTCCTTTGCCTGCCTGTTCCTGTTTCTCTAGTTCCAAGCAAAGAAACGTCCATTTAATGGGGCGTTTCTTTTGCTGTGCGCCCGGCATTGGGCGATAGTTAAGGGTTAGCTAGATAGTGTGCAGCGAGGCGGGTCACCCCCCCGTGCGGGGCTGAATTGAAATAACGCATCTCTTATAACCGTGATCCGTGATGAAATCTTGTCAAGTCCATCTCTCCACTAGATATTCGTACCTTCCCTACTCTAACGTCTTGAGTAGGTACTATATACTCGGCTGAACTACAACACATTCATACTGTTGATCATTTTGTAAAGCCCGCTCACCTTTTTACTAAGGTAATGCTACCTTTTTTAACAACCGACAACTTTGCAACCAATATTATTGCAACCTATGCATGTTTGCCGCAATACACTTTTGCTATTGCTTGGCCGACATTCTATTTAGAGCTTAGAATTAAACTTCTGAGCATTGACATCTAACCTATTCCGGTGTCAACCAGCGGAATTCTTTTTTTAA
>VENG01000037.1 GCA_009711705.1 Bacillota bacterium | reverse complement strand
GGGGAGCTCTCGCTGTTGTTGTACTCGGTATTTGTGTTTGTATCGATAGCTTAAACCATGATATAATCATAAAAGAAAAGTATGCTTCCTTCCTTGGTTTGTTTGGTTTGGCGATTAGACAATACCATAGAAAGGGCATACTTTTCTTTTTTTTGGCCATTTATTATGTTTTACAGTAACCATCGCGTTAGCGATTTCGTTCTTCCTGTGGCAAGTGCAAAGTTATGAGGGAGGCTTTAAAATGTCTCGTTGTGGCCGGATTGATCGGAATACATGCAACAAGAGCTAAATTGGTGGAACAGAGGATGGAGGCCCTGGACAAGATTGAAGCCAGGCTGAGAGAAATGAGAGAATTGGCCGAGTACGCCAGTGATAACGACCTCGGGCCTGCCGAAACGCAGGAGATCAACGACAAGCTCCAGGCCATGCAAAAGGAAGTCACGGAGCTTGATGATAAAACCAGGGTATTCTGGAAGGACTGCCAGTAATGCACCATGCTTTTAAACAAAGTACATAGAAACCACTAAGAACGGGAGTGATACGAATGGACATAGCGGCGCTGTCAGTGATGAAGAATCAGGCCCAGCTTAAGAAGGACGTTGGTACGTCTTTAATGAAAAAGGTCATGGATACAGCAGAGCAAAATAGCGGCCTAATGGATCAGATGTTGGACAAGGTAGACCAGGGAAATGCTGCTGCCCAGGCACGGCTGCCTCACGTTGGGAATAATGTCAATGTAAGAGTTTAAACACAAGGGGACGGTACTTTTGTGCTGCTTTTGTGTTGAAGCCGGGATTTGCATCTGCCTGGTGGTAAGAGACCATTCTTGGCGTTGGATCCGGTGGAAAGCAGTTATTGACAATCAAGCCAGTGGCTGAAGTCTGGCCTATGTTTGACACGGAATTAATTTACGAGTGAAACAGAGGTGCTCTATAATGACCAATTCAAAGATACCATTCAAGGGAAGAATTCTAATCGGTGCAGCCAAGAATAAGGTTGATACGTTCATTTGATGAGCGGTCGCATAACTATCTCGGTTATTCGCTTTTCATAAGAGGGGTTATCGATGACATTGAGCGAGATTTCTCGGTAGGTATCGGTAAGGCTGCCCAGCAGAAGCAGCAGTTTTGCGTTGGAAATGAGATAATCTCATGGCAGCTTAGATTTTAAAATATTCACAAAAGCTGTTGCTTCTTGATACAAGAGTTCGGCCTGCTCTCGTTCAAAATAGACTAAATCGTCGTAATCGCCTTTTTGTCTGTAGCTAAATATTTCTTTATAAAATCTGCCTAATGATTTATCTACTCTCTGATGTCTTACCCAGTGTCGGTTAAATAAGGAGATGATTCCACTGTGTTTTGCTGAATACATATCTTCAGAAAGAAGAAGGGCGGAAACGATATAGAAGCAGGCATAATATAGACGGTTAACGGCAGCATTAAAATGGTTATGTTGTATCAAAAGTTCAGCTTCCTTAAGACAATCTTCTGACCGATACCGGCGATAATCAATTAGGGATTTCTGCTCTGGTTTCATATAAGTATACCGTCCTTTTCAACATTTTTTCTAAAGGGCATAACATTATAGATTGGTGAGTTCCAGGTTTTAAGGGAGTATAACTGTGTGTTCAAAATCTGGCCAGTTTCTAGTTCTAGATCATAAAGGCGTTCAATTATATTCCGTTCCGTCCGCCAAGTGATAGGGGTGTTAGTAAGAATAAGAATGTCGTAATCAGATGTTGGACTAGCTTCACCGCGAGCTCTTGATCCATAAAGGATTACTTGGGATTCCGGAATTATTTCTTGTATGATTTTTTTACAGCGCTCTAATAATTTAACATCGGCTGAATTTTTGAGTCGGTATAAAATCTGCCTTGGTTGCATGCAGGAATTCCTCCCCATAAATACTTTGACGTTATTGTAACAGTTTACAGGTGGAAACTAAAGGGGCACAAAAGGGACGGTTCTTTTGTGTTGACAAAATACATATATTTTTGCTATTCTTGACAAGGGTGGCTTTATGCCAAGAATAGCTAGAAAGAGAAGCAGCTCAGGAATTTATCATGTGGTTTTACGTGGGATCAACAGACAACGGATCTTTGAAGATGATCAAGACAATCAAAAATATCTTAAGACAATTAAGAGGTATAAAAAAACCAGTGGATATGAAGTATATGCATATTGTTTAATGAGCAATCACATACATTTACTGATGAAAGAAGGGAAAGAAGATTTAGGGATTACCTTTCGCAGAATTGGTGCAAGTTATGTTTACTGGTACAATTGGAAATACAGTCGGAGGGGCCATTTATTTCAAGACCGGTATAAAAGTGAAGTAGTTGAGACAGATAGCTATTTTCTGACTGTAATGAGATATATTCATCAAAATCCAACTAAAGCTGGGATTGTAAAAGAGATTCAGGCCTATCCCTGGAGCAGTTATGGAGAATATACAAAAAAAGCAGAGATATGCGATACCCGGTTTGCCCTTAGTTTGTTTACGGCAAATCCGAAAGATGCATTATCTTTATGGAAAAAATTCAATCAGGAAAGTAGCGATGATAACTGCTTAGAATATGATGACAGAACGAGATTGAATGATTTAGAAGCAGCTGAACTGATCCAAAACATTACCGGGGTGAAAAGTCCCAGCGAAATTCAAAACTTTGAAAAGTATAAGAAGAATAATGTGATTAAGAAACTTAAGCGTAAAGGATTATCGATAAGACAAATCGAAAGACTAACGGGAGTTAGTTTTGGAGTCATAAGGGGTATATGAACACGGGTATGACAGTATCAGTGTTTATTCAAAAATACCGATCAAAGGATGGTCACTATCAATTCCGATGCGGAGTACCTCAAACAAAAGCTGGAGTGGGTGGAACAGAGGATGGAGGCCCTAGACGAAATCGAGGCCAGGCTGGGGCAAATGAGAGAGCTGACCGAGTTCGCCAGGGACAACAACATTGGTTCCGCTGAAGCAGAGGGGCTCAACGACAGGCTGCGAGCCATGCAGGAAGAAGTCAAAGAGCTTGACAAAAAGACCAGGGTGTTCTGGATGGACCACCAGTAATGCTCCATGCTTTTCACCACAGTACAAAGAAAACACTGTAAACAGGGGGTGACACTAATGGACATAGCGGCGCAGTCAGTGCTAAAGAACCAAGCCCAGCTAAAAACGGATGTGAGTACATCACTGATGAAAAAGGTTATGGACACGGCAGAGCAAAACGGCAGCCTGGTGAATCGGATGCTGGACAAGGTAGACCAAGGGCAAACAATGGCCCAGTTTCAGCATGTAGGAAATAATGTAAATATTAAAGTCTGATGCTAACAAACCGCTAATCTGGCACAAACCACCCACTTTAGCTGGCTTCTATTTTTCGGTTATCAATTACCTTTTTTCGCCATAATAATACTACGAAGAAGATCTTGTTGCCGCATGTTCAATATGTTGTGATGCTATAACCTTAAGCAAGGATGAAAAGGAAGATGCTGATGTTCCTTACGCTAAAGTACCGGCCATTAAAATAGCTCGCCTTGGTCGCAGTGCAAATCACACAGGAATCATGGTTTGGGAAGATTGTTGGTCGATTATGTAAAAGACATTGCTTACAGGTTAAATCAAGATACGGTGGGAGTCCGGTTTTTAACTCTGGATGCTTATCCCGCCAAAGTAAACTATTATAAAGATGGATTAAACTTTACAGTGAATCAAGCCATTAAAGTAAGGCCAGATAGACCGGTGAGTATGAGAATAGATATATTCGATTAAGATTAATACTAGTCTAAAGACTAGTTATTTTTATGTCTAGTCGGTTCAGTCGATACACGGGTCGGTTTTGGGCCTGGCCTATACCATACCCAAAACCTCCCCAAAGGGACCTGTCCCTCACCGCGGTATCGTTTTATGCTCTACGCAGGTCAACGGCAAGTGCCGCGGCGCCTTCCATGTCCCTTTCCTTTAACAGTGCCATGTATTGAAAAACGCTGCCAGGATAAGAAAGCTGCTCACCCCATAGGGCCAGTTCCAGGCAGTGCCTAACCAGGGCGATAATACAGTCGTCCGTGTGGTTATCCCTGCATTCCTTGCAGCGAAGGCACGTCTCCGCAACTGCGGGCATGGTGTCGTCGGCGTAATACGGTTTAAAATCGGACATGGGTATGTACCCGGAGGCTCCCGGAATAACCGGGTTATTTTTCTTTTCCACGAACTTTACCGCCCACAATGCGAAGCCTGCCAAGCATGTAGCTTTATTACATTTTTGGGCATCCTGATCACATTTCCTACAAATATCATTCAATAGTTTTTCCAATGCGTTCAGATTAAAATATGCACTCATGGATATAAAAACCTCCTTTATCAATGGCCAGTTAACTAACCGCTAAGATTCTTTTAAAAAGTCGAGAAAATCCTGAGCCGGCTTAGTTTCACAGCGGTGTTGCCGAACCCAATCCTCTCCAGGATGAAAGGGCTGGGTGCCCAGCCGCTGCACCAGTGATACAAAGCGCTCCTTGGGTTCAGCCAATTCTGAGTACCGGTCCAGTACAACCTGCACCAGTTCGGCTACGCCGGAGGCAGTAATGTCCCTGGCTAACAGGCTAGCGTGGGTGGGCCGCAGCGTTGCCCCACGTCCACCTATGTAAATATCAAAACTATCCGGTGCCGTGGCCACCGCACCAAAATCAGCACACAGAGGGTCAGTGCAACCCCGAGAGCATCCCGCCACACTTATTTTAAAGTCCTTAGGCACCGGGGATCCCCAGCAACTTTCCTGGAGGGCCGTCCCCAGCTGCAGGGCATTGCCCCGGGACCATGTACATAGATCATCATCACCGCAGCATGCTTTCACATTACGCACCACACCCCCATAGGTTCCCACTTTTAGCCCCAGTTCTTCGACTATGTAACAGGCCTGTTCCCTCTTCTCCAATGGCAGCACCAACACCAAGGTTTGACGTGTGGTAAGTTTTAGCGCTGCAATTTCCAATTCCTTCACATGGGCGGCCAGGCCTGAAAACTGTTCCGGCGTTACAACACCACAATTTCCCACAACAACCAGGGCCTCCAGCCCATTTTTCTGTTTGAAACATGCAATGCCCACTGAGATACCTCCTTTATACTGAAACTTATAATGATTATAATTTGATATTAATTATAATAAGCTCTTGAACCCTTGTCAATGTATTTTGCAGATGAATTCCATGGAATAATTTTTCCGAGATGACTAAAGATCCGAAAATAAATACCGATTAAACGATTAGAGGACAAAGTGAAGGGAGAATTATACATGTCCACTAATATGAGAATAGGTGGCCTAGCCTCCGGTATGGATATAGATTCGATAATGGAAGATTTAATGAAGGCGTATCGCATGCCGGTGCAAAAGCTTGAACAGGATAAGCAAATACTGGAATGGCAGCAGGAAGGTTACCGGGAAATAAATACAAAATTGCTCAGTTTCAGAGATACTGCTTTTGATATGAGGTTGCACTCAACTTATTTAACCAATAAGGCCTCTTCTTCCGACGATACTGCGGTTAGTGTATCAGCTAACAATTCTGCTCTTGAAGGTTCACATACAGTGGACATAACCAGTTTGGCACAGAGCGCGTCAATCACAAGCGGTAAAATTGGTTCCGGAGATGATAACACATTAAGCTCTCAGCTTGGTATTACTGGTGCCAAAAACATTCAGATCAATGATGTAGTCTTTAATATAGACACTGATTCTGAGTCTATTTATAACTTGGTAAAGGAAATTAACAGCCACGAATTTACCGGTATTTCCTTAAATACAACTGATAAGGCCAGTGATTCACAAGAACAAATACAGGAACTAAAACTAGTAGATGATGCTTTAACTGAAGGCCTAACAATAACAATCGGAGATAAAAAAGTAGCATTATATGATAGCAGCTTGGGAAATTTTACGTCTGACAGTGAAGCTAAAACTGCGTTTGATGCTGATAAGGTTTACGATATAAGTAGCACTGATTACAGTACCGGAACTAAAATAATAACGGCCATAACAGATAATATATCTGTTTCCGACGCTACATTAAGTGAGGATGGGGCCGGCACATTAACAATAACTTCAGATAATACAGGAACCGAAAGCGCTGTTTCGGCTTCCTTATCAGGAGGCAAAGAATGGCAAGTCAGAGCTTCGTATGATGAAACGGTTGACCGTTTTTACCTATCAACAAGTAAAACAGGAGCAGACCAAAGCATAACAGTTGTTGATGATGTCCTAGCACAAGAATTGAAAATAACAGATAATAATGAAGATGCAAATACAGCAACCGGAACCAGCCATACTGATGCTCAAACCCAGGATGGCCAAAATGCAAACGTTTCAATTGACGGTGTCAATTACACAGAGTACGCTTCAAACCAATTCACCCTTAACAATGTGCACTATAGTCTACTTAAGGGAGCTAACTCAAGCGCAACCGTAACAGTATCAAAAGACACCGACGCCGTTTTCGATTCCATCGTAAAATTCATTGACGAATACAATAAAGTAATCGAACCTATTACTGATAAACTCCATGAAACTAAGTACCGGGATTATAAACCTCTTACCGATACACAGAGAGAGCAGTTGACCGATGACCAGATTGATCAATGGATAGAAAAGGCTCAGAGCGGCCTTTTGCGCAACGATCCCATTTTGTCAAGTGTGCAATCAAAAATGCGCATGACCATGTCCACTTCTGTACCGACCGGTAACAGTGATTACGACCGGATGGCTGACATAGGAATAGCTACTACCAAGGATTACATGTCGGGTAAGCTGGTTGTAGATGAGGCAAAGTTACGACAAGCCATAGAAAACGACCCCGAAGCAGTCATGGAATTGTTTGCCCACGCCCCTGATTCGGAAGACTATAATGATATGGGGATTGCCAGGCGGCTTTATGAAGATGTTAATAACGCTATGAAAAGGATATCCGACAAAGCCGGCAGCAAAAATGATTATTCCTTGGTGGACGATAGTTTCATCGGTAAGAGAATTGACCGTATCGAAGATCAAATCGATCGCAAAGAAGAGCGGTTAACTCAGGTCGAAAATCGCTACTGGCGGCAGTTTACCGCCATGGAAAAGGCTATTCAGCAAATGAACCAGCAGAGCGCGTGGCTTTCTCAACAGTTTGGAAGCGGTGGAATGGGTTAAGGGGGTCTCTTCGATTAACTGGGACACAATTCAAAAATTATCCGATCTGGACCAAAAGGTAGCCGACTTACACAGGCAAGGAAGATGTGCAGAGGCTGTTGAAATTGCTCAGCAGGCATTAAACCTGGCATCAAGAACCTTTGGACCTGACCACCGATATACGCAAACGGCACAAAAAAATTTATTACTGTTACATAAGGTAAAAACAGGCCAAAGCCCAGGCGGGCAGGCCCTTAAGAAAAAGACAAGGAAAAAAAATAATTTTAGAGTTTCGGCATTAATTAAATTATTACCGGTAATCTTATGCCTGTCCATTATTTCCACTCTCGGTTTAATTACGGGGATGGTAGATAAATCCGAAACGGCTGCCGCTGTCCCCGCTGAATTACCCAGGGAGGAAAAGAACCTCCCTTATTATATAGTTCAGGCCGATTTCTACCCGCAAAGCAGAGTTATTGAGGGTAAAGAAGAGGTAACTTTTGAGCATTTTGATCCCGGCGAAGAAGTTGTATTTAATTTATATCTAAATAATTATAATGATCGCAGCTTACAATCGTCTGAGATGCGTAAATATGCCAGGGCACGCGGGCGGGAGCCCGGATACATAAATGTCCAAAATGTTTACTATCAAGGCAAACAAATACCATATGAGCAGACCGGTAAAATATTAAAAGTTAAACTGAACGAATTGCTTTTTTCTCCGGGGGAGCAAACATTGACAATAGATTTCAAGGCTAAAATGCCCTTCGGTGCCGACCGCGTAGGCGGTAATGAAAAAGGAATGTGGCTGGGAAATTGGCTTCCCACAATTAGTGTAGATGGTAAAGAAAGTGTATCCACAGATGTGGGTGATCCCTTCGTCAACTTTTCATCCACTTATGAGGTTTCTTTTTCAGTACCCTACGATTACAACCTGGTAATAAGTAACACAAATCTGGCAGAAGATAAGCATGGCAAACGAAAAACTTATCGCGGACAATTAGAGCAAGTAAGGGATCTTCCGGTTTTTTTAAACCGTGATTATAATTTAAAAACAATCCAGAGCGGAAAAACAGCCATTAACTACTATTATGACAACGACGGTAAACCTACGGAAGTTTTGGCGGCTGCAAATGAGGCACTGGAATATTTCAGGAAAAATGTAGGAGAATATCCGTGGAAACAACTAAATGTTGTACAAAATGACATGTACCTGAGTGGAATGGAATATTCTACACTGATATTAATTTCTAATCAAGCTATTAAAAACAATCTTAAGAAAACATTGTTTCACGAAATAGGGCACCAGTGGTTCTATAACATTATCGGCAGTGATCAATACAATGCACCGTATATGGATGAAGGATTAATAGAATTTATCGGCATGAAAGCTTTGACCGACAAAACACCGCAATCGTGGTCCCATTTAACCGGACTAAATAAGAGTTTGGAAGAATTTGATTCCTGGGAGCAATATCGCACTATACATTATCGCCAGGGACAAAAGTGGTTTGAATGTTTATATTCTTTAATGGGGCAAGAAAGGTTTGATCGTTTTATCCAAGACTATTACAAAAATTTTAAATATGATTATGTTACTCCCGGTGAGTTTGAAGCTTTTTTAATTAATTATATAAATAACAGGTCAACGCAGGAATTGTTGAGTTACTTAGAAAACTGAATGCAAGTTGATGTTTGATTCAAAAGAGGAGTGATAATAATGTTAAACGCTAATCCCTATCAGCAATACCAGCAAAACGCGGTCAAAAGTGCTTCCCCCGGAGAATTAACTCTGTCGCTCTATAACGGGAAAATAAAGTTTACTAAACAGGCCATCCTTGCCATAGATAAAGGTGATATCGAAACCGCAAACCACACAATAATCAGAACCCAAGAGATCATCTCATACTTAATGGATACCTTGAATAATGATTATGAAATATCAAACAACCTATCCAGCCTTTATGATTACATGAACCGCCGTTTAACGGAAGCAAACATGAAAAAGGATAAAGCTATTCTAGAAGAAGTACTGGGTTTGATAGAAGAACTTAGGGACACCTGGGGAGAAGCACTAAAAGTAACCGCAGGAAGGAAATAGGAGTAAACATGTCCACAAATGATGTCTTGCAGCAGATCATGGAAATTATGGAACAAAAGGAGCTGCTTGCACAGCACATATTAGACTTAACAAAGCAACAGGCGTATTTTTTAAACTCTTCCAGCCAGAGCGAGCAGAACGATTTAACATATCTAGAAACTCTTTTAAATAAAAGGCAGGAGTATATGGAACGTGTAAATGAACTCGATAAGAATTTGTCGATTTTCAAGCAAAGTGGTACATCATTTTCTTTAGAAGAGAAGGAACATGATATATCCCAAATCTTTATTCAAGCGCAGAAAATTGATCATGATAACTTAGTGAAACTAAAGGCAGCGATGTCGGGCCTCTCTGCTCGTATGAAATCTTTGCAAATGGGTAAAGCGTCTACAAATACATACGAAAAAAAGAAATCGCAGGTGCAAGGTTTTTTCGTGGACAAAAAAAAATAGGGGGTGGTACGGACAGTGAAGATCCAAGGAACAGAGCCTTCAGGATCAACGCAATTCAGAAAGTCACCACAAGGCTCGCCAGCTAAACAGAATTTTCAAGAGAAGGTCAAAAACATAAACAATGTTGACAGCGAACAAAAAGGTAATATTACTGAAGAACAGCTGAAACAGGCAGTTGACCAGCTAAACAGCTCCATGAGAAATTACAACACTGAACTTCGTTTTAAAATGGATCAGGAAAGCCGGGAAATGCAAGTATCGGTTATCAATTCTGAAACAGATGAGGTACTGAGAAAGATTCCGCCTGACCAAATACTAAATATTGTAGCACACGTTAAGGAAATGCTAGGTTTGATCGTTAATGAAATAGTATAATACCGTACAAAGACCCGCATCGAAAAGCGGGTTTTTTTTATTGTTTACATAAAGTCGACACCTTTTTTCCAGAACAATTGACATTTTAATGAATTTATTATATGTTATGAAACATAAAGATACAAATTTTAACCATAATACCATTATTATCACAAAACTATAGGCAAAATTATCGAAAGGTAATGACGCAAAGCTAGAGGGTCTAAGGGCTAGAAGCCTATGGCAGCCAGTTGCCCCGTATCAGGGTAATGAGAAAACACAGAATCCTCTGGTTTTTTTATCCGGGGGATTTTTATTTCTTTTTCAATTGACTATTTTTATTCTGCCATAACTTGCAGGAAGTTGTAGTTTTTTGTTGAAAGAAAGGAAAATAGTAACTGGATTGGATAAACCGCAATAGTGTTAAGGAGGTGCTTACTTGTTTTCAGGCCAGGATCTGATTAAACAGGCGTTAATAAAGCAGCTTGACGCTTCCAGTATGCGCCAGAAAGTGATATCGAATAATATAGCTAATATCAATACTCCTAACTTCAAAAAATCAAAGGTTAACTTCGCTAATGAATTGGAAAAAGCCCTTTCTCCACAGAAACGGAACCTATTAACCACACATCCCAGGCACATCCCATCAGTGGAAGATATAAAAAACATTAAGCCCGAAATAGTTACCATGGACAATACATTGATGCGAGGAGCCGGCAATAACGTTGACCTTGAAGAAGAAATGGTGAATCTATCCAAGAGCACCATGGAGTATCGTACAGCGGCGCAATTGCTCAATATGCGTGGATCCATCAAAAACTATGTTATCGAGGGGAGGTAGCACACGTGTTTGAGTCTTTTAATATCAGCGGGTCCGGTATGACGACAAATCGCCTGTGGCTGGACACTATTTCAAACAACATCGCGAACATGAATACTTCGGGACGCCCCGGTGATCCTGAGACAGTGCCGTATCAGCGTCAAGTTCCCATATTTGCCCAGGTTTTGCAGCGTAATTTAGATAATGCCCCCGGCACGGTCCGTAAGCAGGAAGGGGTAACCATTACTAAAATTGTAGAGGATCAAAACGAGCCCAGGTTAGTTTATAATCCTTCTCACCCACATGCCGACGAAACAGGCTATGTAGCTTACCCCAATATAAACATAACCAATGAGATGGCTAATATGATGGCTGCCACCAGGGCGTATGAAGCAAATGCCACCACCTTGAAGGCCGCAAAGGACATAGCTACAGCGGCTCTTCAACTTGGACGAGGCTAAATTCAGTTATTTCAGAAAGGAGAATAAAATTTGAAAATAGATGCTATTCTCCCGCAGCCCATCCCTATTAAGGAAGGACAAACCTCCGGCCCTGCGGATGAAAAAGATTCTTTTGGCCACTTACTTAACCAATCCTTAAAGGATTTAAACGCCTCTCAAGTAAAAGCCGATGATGCAATAACACAGTTTTTAACCGGTAAGGGCGATAATTTACATAGCGTGGTAATTGGACTGGAAGAAGCCAAGTTTAATATGCAGCTAACTGTTCAAATAAGAAACAAGCTATTGGAAGCATACAAGGAAATGATGCGCATGCAGGTATAACTTACCCACCAGGCGCCTAGGAGTGGTCAAATGAGTCCCAATGACCTGCTTGCCAGGTTGCGGGAGTGGTGGCAAGCACAAGGTAGCAAACGGAAAATAGCATTAATTGCCGCCGGCACACTAGTCATAATTATTGTTATCATTTTGGGACAAATATTATTGCGTCCCACATACGCTCCTCTGTTTAGCCAGTTAGATCCTGCTGAAGCAGGATCCATTGTGGAAGAATTAAATGCAATGAATATCCCTTACCAGCTAACAAACGGCGGCAAAACCATTGAAGTTCCGCAAGACCAAGTCTACCAAACACGTATTGAGCTGGCCAGTTCCGGTGTGCTGGTAGGCAATGGTAAGGGCTTTGAACTATTCGATCAACAGAAATTTGGAATTACAGACTTTGAACAACAAGTGGGTTACCAAAGAGCCCTGCAAGAAGAATTAAGGCGTACCATAGTGCAGCTGAGCGAGGTGGAACAAGCAAGGGTTCACCTCGTAATTCCCGAGAAAACTTTATTTTCCAAGGATCAGGGAAATCCCTCAGCGTCTATTGCCCTTCAATTAAAAACCGGATCAACCCTGAAGCCGGACCAGGTACAGGGCATAGTGGATATCGTTACCGGTGCTGTAGAAAGTTTACAGCCTCAGGATATTCATATTATTGACATGCAAGGCAACATATTAAACGACAATTTATCCGCGCAAGAACAGGGCACGGTCTCGTTAGAGTCGACAACCCAGCAAAAATTAAAAAGGGATTTTGAAAAGCAACTGGAGAATCGTATCCAGCAAATGTTGTATCGTGTTTTAGGACCAGGATCTGCAGTAGCTATGGTTACAGCTGACCTTAACTTTGACCAAAAACAATCAAACAGCACTACCTATGGACCCGGACAGGTGGTGAGCCGGCAGCAAGTTGAGGAAGAAGGTGCAGGCTCCAATGCTGCCCAAGGTGCCGGAGGAACGGACGCTGAATTAGGCACCTTTCCGGCCATGGATAACAATAACCAGGACACATACAACCGTAATGAGGATATCACCAATTACCAAGTTGACACTTATCAGCAAACAGTAATCAAAAGTCCCGGTGATGTGCAGCGCCTTTCTGTAGCCCTGGTAATCGACCAATCTGCTATGGGGGATATCACCGACCAAGAATCATACAATCAGAAACTAGATCAAATCCAAGACTTAATTGCCTCTGCAGTAGGTTACGATTCTACCAGGGGGGATCAGATTACAGTTTCCAGTATGCCCTTTGACACGAGTATCCAGGAAACTTTCCAGGCAGAAACGCCGGCCGCGCCAAGCCAGGCCTTGCCCGAAATGAGCCCTGTGCTCCTGGGTGGAATAACGGCAGGCATACTGATTTTACTATTATTGGTTTTTGTTATTATGCGGCGGCGGAAAAGGCGCCGCCGGTCTGAAGCACCGGCAACCCCACCGCAAAGTGTTGACTACCAGCCTGAACCGGAACCCATTATCCCCAAGGAAAACGATCCCAGGGATAAAATAAGAAATCTGGCCAAAGAAAAGCCTGAGGACATAGCAGAGATCCTGAAATTGTGGCTGAAGGAGTAGATTAACCAATGTGCGCTTCACCGAACATAACCGGTCTGCAAAAAGCAGCAATTCTCTTAATTGCATTGGGCTCTGACCTTTCAGCAAATATTTTAAAGAACCATTTTCATGATGACGACATGGAAAAAATTACACAACAAATTTCCATTATGAACCGAATTCCAAGTGATGTGCAGAGTGTAGTCATTGATGAGTTTTCCCAGCTGGCCCAGGCCAGAAGTTACCTTGCTACAGGTGGACCGGATTATGCAAAGGAAATGTTAGAAAAGGCTGTGGGTAAGGACAGGGCAACAACAATACTGGACAAGGTTTCATCTACTATTAAAAGTAAGCCCTTTGGCAATATTCGTAATACTGACCCCAGAAATTTACTTAACTTCATTAAGGGTGAACATCCTCAGACTATCGCACTGATACTGACATATTTAGGTCCGGAGCAGGCGTCAATGGTGCTTTCATCTTTGGCTCCTGAAACCCAGGCTGACATTGCTAAACGTATTGCTACCATAGATAGGGTTTCACCGGAAGTGCTCAAGAATGTGGAGGATGTTTTGGAACGGAAATTATCTATGGTTTCCACCCATGAAGAACACTCAGGGGGGATCAAACCTCTTGTGGAAATATTAAATAAGGTAGACCGTTCCACTGAAAGGACCATTCTAGAAGAACTGGAAGTAATGGACCCCGACCTGGCAGAAAATGTTCGCAATATGCTGTTTGTTTTCGAGGATATTGTCAGGTTGCCTGATGCCTCTATCCAAAGAGTACTTCGAGAGGTGGATTCTAAAGATTTGGCCAAGGCCATTAAGGGATCTAATGAAGAGGTAGCTGAAACAATTTACAGGAATATGTCCAAGCGCGCCTCAGATATGCTCAGTGACGAGATTAAGTATATGGGCCCGGTAAGGCTAAGGGACGTTGAAGAATCACAGCAGCGTATCGTTCAAATCATCCGCCAGTTAGACGAAAGCGGGGAAATCATAATTGCTCGGGGTGGAGAGGATGCTATACTCACCTAAAATAATTCGTAAATATATTCCTGATGAGGACTTGAACAGGCCTTTAACCCTGGAAATACGCCATAATTTTAACCTTAGCCAGGAATCTCAGGAGAGCATAGATTATTCCGAAACCGGCCGTAAAATTATTGCCGATGCACAAAAAGAGGCTGAACAACTTTTGGCCCGGACGCAAAAAGAAGCCCAGGAAAACGCAGAAAAGATGGCTGACAGGGCTGAAAAAGAAGGCTACCAACAAGGTTTGGAAAAGGGCCGGCAAGAGGCATTGGAACAGGCCAGGGCAGAGGCGGATAAAATACGCGATGAGGCCCGTGAGGTCTTGAGCCAGGCAGAACAGGAAAGGGCAAGAACACTTGGCTCTATGGAGAAAGAAATTATCGCCTTAAGCGTGGATATTGCCGAGAGAATAATTGCACAGCAATTGTCACTTGATGGCGATACGGTGATCTCTATAGCCAGGGAAGCCATTCAGTTGGCCCAAAACACCAAAAGGGTAAATTTGTTTTTTAACCCCGCTGATAGTAATGCTTTTGAAAACTATGAACAAGAATTGCAAAGATTAATACCCGTGAACGCTTCCATGGTTTTAGTACATGATAAAGCCATATCTCCAGGTAGCTGTATAGTTGAAACAGAACACGGGCGAATTGAGGCTACGTTAGATTCCAGATGGCAGGCCATATTAAATAGCCTGGGAGTTGGGAGCGATACGCAGTGATACAAGGCATCGACCTTACTCCAGTGCAAGAAAAAATTCAAAACACCCGGGTCATAAAAACGGTAGGCAAGGTAACCCGTGTTGTTGGCCTTACCATTGAGGTGCAGGGGATTAATGCCAGGATTGGTGAGATATGTACAATAGCAGTGCCTGAATATTCCAAGCCGGTTCGAGCTGAAGTAGTGGGTTTTAAGGAAAACAAGACCATCATGATGCCTTTGGGTAACATACAGGGCATTTACCCACACTGTTCAGTGGTGCCTACAGGTAGATCTCTTACCATCAAAGTTGGAGAACACCTTCTGGGGCAAATATTGGATGGACTGGGCAATATAATTTCCCCGGGCCAACATCAAGAAGATACTCATTTAGGCAACCCTTTCCCGGTGGATAATTCGCCTCCCAACCCGCTGGAGAGGCAGCCCATAAATCAAGTTCTGGCCACTGGAGTTCGTTGCATTGACGCCTTTCTCACCTGCGGCAGAGGCCAAAGGGTAGGGATTTTTGCCGGTAGTGGTGTGGGTAAAAGTACTTTGCTGGGTATGATATCACGGTACAGCGAGGCTGATGTTAACGTTATCGGTCTCATCGGAGAAAGGGGCCGTGAAGTTCTTGATTTTATAAATGATGACCTCGGTGAGGAAGGCTTAGCAAAATCTGTGGTTGTTTCTGTCACGTCTGACCAACCCGCACTGGTTCGCCTGAAAGGGGCATTTGTTGCCACGGCTATTGCCGAGTATTTCAGGGACCAGGGGAAAAATGTTCTTTTACTCATGGACTCGGTAACACGATTTGCCATGGCCCAGCGGGAGGTAGGGCTGGCTGTGGGAGAACCACCGGCAACCAAGGGGTACACACCCTCCGTTTTCGCGCTGCTGCCGCGCTTGTTGGAACGTTCCGGCACGTCTTCTAACGGCTCAATTACCGCATTTTATACGGTACTGGTTGACGGAGATGACATGAATGAGCCCATAGCCGATGCCGTGCGAGGAATACTTGACGGCCACATCGTTCTTTCTCGCAAGACAGCTTCTAAATATCAATACCCGGCCATAGACGTACTGGACAGTGTAAGCCGCCTTATGCCGGATATCACGCCGGAAAAGCATTACCTACAAGCCGGTAAAGTACGGGAACTTTTATCAACTTACAGAGAATCGGAAGACTTAATCAATATCGGGGCTTATGTATCAGGTTCCAATTCTACGATAGATAAGGCAATTAAGCACCATGACAAAATAACAGGTTTTCTAAAGCAGGATCTTAACGAGAGCTCTGATTATCCCGCAACCATACAGCAACTAATGAACTTGGGCACAGGAGGGACCGGCAAATGAAGAATTTCAAGTTTCAACTGGAACCTGTCCTTCAACACCGGGAAAATAATGAGCAACAAGCGGCATTGGCCCAGGCCAGTGCACACCAGAAATACCTGAGTCAACTAAGTTGTTTAAATAAAACCAGAATGAATCTGGAAACCTCATTACAAACCGAACTTAGCGGCGATTGTTTTGATGTGCTGCATAACACCATGTATCGCCAATGGTTAAAAAACAAAGTTATTCAGGAAGAGAAGAGTGCTGACACTGCCTATCAAAAGTTTAAAAAGTGCCGCCAGAAAACATTAGAGGCCCGCAAACAAAAATTAATACTAGAAAAATTAAAGGAAAATCAATTTGCCACGCATGTAGAAAGGCAAAATAAAGCAGAGCAAAAGCAATTTGACGAACTGGCAACCCAGGTAACCTTGCGCCATCAATCTAATCCTTTTCAGGGTTCTGAAGGAGGTGATTTGGAATAGAGATTCAATCGGTAATCCAAGCAAACCACCTGAAAAAACAACCAGGCAATAAAGATGCGGCAAACAAAACAACGGCAGGTGATAGTTTTGCCGCGCTTCTAAACTTACTGGGACAATCGAATCAAGAAATTACTGATAATCAAAAACAAAACAGGCTAAACTCAAATTACTTACATAAACAATTTGAGGCTTTACCACTGATGACATTAATCGAACCATCAGGGGAGATAAAGTCACCCGGGACTCAGGAAGAAATAAATGAATTATTATCCCAATATTTTGCAGTTGCGTCAAAAACCCCCGAGCCTGAAGTACCCAGTAAAGAAATATCTAGCAAGTTATTGGCCGATTATACCTTCACTGCCTTATTTAACCTGTTGGGACAATTGAATCCAGAAACGATTGCCAATCAACAGCAAAATCAATCGCCTGGGACTCCCAAAGAAGTAACTGAGTTAGTTTTCGACAATTTAACGCAAAATTTGGGATGGGATACTCAAGATGCTAATGAGCTTATAAATAATTATTCGACACAAAGTATGGAAACTTGGGGCCCATTAAGCACTAATCTGCTCCAATTTTTAGAATCACAATTCAATCTAGATTCAATTAGTTCACAAAAACAGGGGGCTAAAGAAACCGGCAGTGAAACAACTGGCAAGGTTTTAAATGACGATTCCTTAACAGCCTTATTTAACCTGTTGGGACAATTGAATTCAGAAACAGTTGCCAATCAACCAAACAAGCCATCCGATACCCCGGAAGCAGTAAATAAATTTGTCCTTCAATATTTAACGCAAAGCCCTTTAAATAATTATTCGGCGCAAAACAATAAAACTTGGGGTAAATCTAGCAAAAATCCACCGACACCATTAAATGTACAATTTGACCTTAACTCAATATCTGCGAAAACCGCTGAGACTGAGATACCCAGTAAAGAAACACCGGGCAAGTCAGTAAATATCTCTAATTTACTACGTTTTATAAACGACACAAAAATAAATACAGGCCAATTGACAGCAAATAACACTGTCAACACAGCATTAGGTACTAACGTAGTAAAGCACCAGTCCAGACTAGACCAAGAAGGCAATAATCAAGGTTTAAGCAAAGCGAATGTAGTACCTGTTGCGTCGGAAACCAAGACTGATGGTGGTAAACCAAGTGTAATGAATTCAGTAACTCAGGAACATCTGGTGCCAAGTATATTTCGACCAAATCGCGGAGGTAATAGGCGCAAATCTGCTGAGAGCACTTTGCCAAAAGAACCGGGAAATATACAGAATGCCAGTAACGATATAATTAAAGCAACTCGTAGCGGCGGCAAAGAGACCGTTAATCAAAGTCCCGTCAACACTTCAGATTATATAAGAAATAATCCTAATAACAATCAACAGCCAGCTCCAAAAAACAACGATAGTCCATTTACAGCAAATAAATCAGAAAGTTTAAATCAACAGACGGCAGCAACAACTACTAAGATCAAGGAAATTAATATTGGGAACAAAGACACCCAGAATATCCAACAAATACAACTGCAGCCCGGGCGTGATTCAACACCCGGAATCCAACAAAATCTCAGCAACAGCGGCATATCGCAACAGGTTCAGCTAGCTGCCCGGGTTGCGCCACTTATCCAGCAAGCAGTTTCAAACAATAAGGGAACAACCTCGCTGCACCTGAAACTGAAACCCGAACACCTGGGGGAAGTTACCATTCGCCTGGTTTATAATCAGGGTAGCTTACAGGCCCATTTTGTCGCTGCCAATGCACACGCGAGAGAGTTATTAGACCAGTCCATGGTGCATCTTAAGGAAAACCTTTTACAATTAAACATCAACCTTAATGATGCCTCCACCTCATCCGGCGATGAAAGCAACAAATGGGGTCAGCAAAGCCCGTTTCAGCAAAAGCAGCGCCAAGCTCGGGATAATGAGCCCTCGCTTATGTCACCTGAAGAATTAGTAACGGATGACCCGCTTAATGAAGCAAAGATGTCTGAAAATAAAGGCCTAAATCACCTGGTCTGACAGGGAGGTCAACTTAATTGCAAGTCAACTCAACGTCAAACGATTATTATCAAGGTAATCAACAAACACAAAAACCAACACAGGAATTGGACAAAAATGCCTTTATGCAAATTCTCGTTAACCAGTTAAAATACCAAAACCCTATGGAACCACAAGATTCGGAAACTTTTATTAATCAAATGGTACAACTGAGCACTATGGAGCAAATGTCAAACCTTACTGCCAATATGGAAAGGATGCTACAATCCAACGAATTTAACCGGGCCGTGAGCCTTATCGGTCACCAGGTAACCGCCTTGAATACTAATGGTGAAGTGGTGGAAGGGACCATAGAAAAAGTATCCATGGCCGCTGGGGAACCCAGGCTGGTAGTTAACAACAGCGAATACAGCATGGGTCAGATAGTATACATCAGTGAGCCTCCGGTGGAGGAACCGGAACCAGAGACGGAAACCGGTGAGGAAAACATTACAGAGAGTGATAATGACACTGAAGAAGATACAACTGCAGACGTTGAAGAATAACACTCAGGTTGAAGGGGGGTAAAGGCATGATTCGTTCTATGTACTCAGGCATATCGGGTATGGTTAATCACCAAACCCGAATGGATGTGGTTAGTAACAATATTGCCAATGTTAACACCACCGGCTTTAAGGCCGGACGGGCCAGTTTTAAGGATGCCCTATACATGGCTGTTGATGCTTCCGGAGAGGAAAAAGGCTCATTCCAGGTTGGAACGGGTATCGGAGTCTCCGGAATCTCCAATGACTTTTCCCAGGGAGACCTGGAGCCCACCGGCAGAACATTTGATTTGGCCATCTCCGGCCGGGGCTTCTTTGGTGTCGTAGGGGATGATGAATCCGGCGATGGGCAAGTAAAATACACCAGGGATGGAACCTTTTCGTTGGACAGTGAAGGTTTTCTGGTAAATTCCATGGGCATGAGAGTAGTTGGAGTAGACAACGAAGATGGGATTGAAATCGATACTGAATATCAGGATGATATTCAGATCGACGAAAATGGGACCATTTTCCAGTTCGAGCGAGATGACGACGGAAATATAACTTCAGATCCCGAAGAAATGGGCCAAGTGGCACTGTTCGACTTTCAGAACGCATCAGGCTTAACTAAGGCTGGCAACAACCTTTTTTTAGAGAACAACACAACGGGTGAGAGATTCACAACCGAAGACGATTCCGACCGCTTTGGTACCATAAATTCCGGTTATATAGAAATGGCCAATATTAATCTGGCTAAGGAATTAACTAACCTTATTACCACTCACCGTGGCTACCAGGCCAACACCAAGGTTTTTTCCACGGCAGATGACGTGTTACGTGAGATTATTGAACTTAAACGCTAGTTAAAAAATCAAGTTTGGAGGGATAAACAATGATCCGATCTCTTTATTCCGGTGTTTCGGGAATGAAGAACCACCAAATCCGAATGGACGTGATTGGCAACAACATTGCCAACGTCAACACACCTGGTTACAAGACAGGTCGTGCCAATTTTCAAGATACTCTTTACCAAACCATTAAGAGCGGTGGCACATCAACAAACCCAGCCCAGGCCGGTTTAGGCATCGGACTGGCCGGAATTAGCAGTAACATGGACCAAGGTTCGCTGCAACCCACCGGAAGAACACTTGATCTGGCTATCAGCGGGAACGGTTTTTTCAAAGTTAAAGACGAAGCAGATCAAGAATTTTATACCCGGGTAGGAGTATTTAACATTGCTTCCGACGGGTCATTGGTAAACTCAAATGGATATACAGTAGCGGGACAAACATGGGAGACAGCAAAAACACAGTCCACTGAAGGAATGATTACGGAAAACCATAGTAACGTTGAGCCAAAGTCTATACCTATGTTTATTAACCTCACAGCTCAACTTGATACTGATATTATTAGTCCTAACCCCGGTGGTGCGGGTTTAGGCCCTTTAACTGATGTTAATAACGATGGCGCAAGCTATAATGTTCATTTATGTGTCAATAATGACGGTACAGTTCAGGTAAGTAAAGACGGGGGAACGACATGGAGCGATATTGATGCCACTGGAAATGATATAACGATCGATTTAAACGGTGATACTGTAACACTCTCTGGATGGGGAGAGACCGGCGGGAAACCAATTACTGATGACATCGGAGCTCACATTCAGTTTGATATTTTGGACAATGACGGTGACGATTCAAACGGTTCTGTAACCACCGAAGTACAGAATTTAAGATATGCTAGCAACTTCGGCACACTCAATGCCTCAGCCGCAACAAATAGTTTTACCGGCCTGGAAGAAGGAGACTCTTTTGATGTCCAGGTAATTAAACAAACAAACGGAGTAGTTTACACTAGTGTAGACAGTGGTACAACGTGGCTAAAACTTGAAAACGGAAATGGGACGGTCGAACTGGCACCGGGCAAAAGCTTTGACCTGGATACTTCCACCATAGAAAAAGGAGATGCTTTCAACTTTACCATACAGCCACGTGACCAGCTGGTTATACAGGGGACTACAGCTGACGGGGAAGACGGCCAGAAAAAAAGCATCAGCATAGTTCCAGCCAGCCTTTCTGTTGAGGCGGGCACATTTAATATCGACGGCTCAAATCAAATAGATACTGATTTGGGATTGACTGACGGCGACGAAATTGTTTTTACTTATACCAGCGCTCAGGGTGAAAGTAAAGAACATACAATAACAATCGACACAACTGCAACTTCTACAATTGATGAACTAAAGAATTATATTGATAGTCAAACCGGTGGAGATATAGTAATGGATTATGATACCGATAATAGTGGTGATGAAACAATATATTTCCGGCCATTGGAATACAAAGAGGGACATACCCTGACTGTAGAAGTTACAAACTCCTCCGGTGCCACAAAAACCGGCACATTCGGGGGTAAAATAGCTTCTCAAGGAACAGATTCAGCATCATTCTCGGGAGACACATTAGCCACTATTATCGAAAAGGTTAATGAGTTATCCGATGAAACCGGTGTTATGGCCAGTGAGGAGGACGGTAAGATAAAGCTTGCCACCGTGGATAAATCAGCCGAAGCCACCATGTCCATAGGCGGAAATGCTGCTACTTTGTTAGGGATACAGACCACGGGCAACTTTACATCTTCCAGACAGGTTTTCAACCAAGAATTAATGCTCGATCTGCCTGCTGGCGCATCTCTTGGCAATATAAATATCCTTCCGGACGGGACAGTAACCGGGATAGATAGTAACGGAAATGACATCTTGTGGGACAATGGCGGGGATAGAGCTAGAATTACACTGTTTAATTTTGATAACCAAAACGGATTAGAAAAAACAGCTCAAAACTTATACAAACAAAGTCCAAGCAGTGGTGGGGCGTCAGAGCCAGGTAAGCCCGGCACTCCCGGTTACGGCACCGTCCAATCCGGCTACATCGAAATGTCCAACGTAGACTTAACTGAACAGTTTACCGACATGATTACTACCCAGCGCGGTTACCAGGCCGGGTCCAGGATGATTACGGTATCCGACAGCATGCTGGAAGAACTGATTAACCTTAAACGATAATCGCTCTATATAAATGCAGGTGAATAATAATGGCTAAAGATAATGCTGATAATTTAGAAAAGGTTAAGAAACAGCCTGGTTTGCTGCAACTAGTACTGGCCGGCCTCCTTGTCTTCATACTTGGAGGCGGGCTGGTTATCGGTTATTTTAATGTAATAGGTATTCCGGGGGGAGAGAAGGCGGAGAAAAAAGAAGAAAAGAAGGAAGAAGTACCAACTTCCACCCTTGAGCTGGGAACGATTATCGTAAACCTGGCTAACCCCGGGGGCAACCGCTATTTAAAATGCGATGTAGTACTGGAATACCCTGAAAATGAGACCATGACAGAGGAACTGGGTGAGAAAGAACACGAAATCACAGATGTGGTCATAACTACTTTGCGCAGCAAAACGGTGCAACAAATACAACCGCTGGATAAAGTAGCACCATTAAAAAATGAAATTATACATGCTATAAACACGCGCTTAACCAAAGGAAAGATCTCGCGCCTCTTCTTTACAGAATTTATCATTCAATAATAATAGGATTTGAGGAGGCATTTGATGATGAATGAACAGGAAATTAAAGAGTTTTTTAAAGGTATGGATGATAGAGAACTGGTTGTAAACAAGGTCAAATTTCCCCAACTGGAACCTGCTGATCCCAACGCCAGCCGGATGAAAATCGGCATAAACTATCTGGATGGAGTGCCGGTTACGATCAGAGCAGAGTTGGGTTCGACCATCATCAGAGTGCGCGACCTCCTAAATTTGGAAGAAGGCTCTGTGCTCACACTGGACAGGCCGGCGGGAGAATCTGTGGACCTATACCTTAACCAACAAAGTTTCGGACACGGCGAAGTGGTAATCCTGGGTAACAATCTGGGCTTACGCATACATTCAATTTCTGCACCCAATGCAAACGGAGACAACGAAAATGGATGAGGAAATTTTGAAGGCTGCAGTACGTCTGGCCATCTCGTTACCCCTGGTTGCAGCCCTTTCGTACCTGGCTATTAAATACGGGCTCGGGCGCCGTACAGTGGGGGGGCAGAAATGTCGTCATATGAGAGTTGTGGAACAAGTGTCCCTGGGACCTAAAGTTTCTTTAAGCCTGGTTCAGGTGGGGGAAAACTATTTCTTGCTTGCTCACCAGGACGGTTCTACCGTTTTGGTGAAGGAAATGAAGGAGATCCCAGCGGAACTCACCAGTGAATATTCCGGGATGCCCATTAATATGTTCTCTCCCTTTATCAATAAATGGAAGCAGCAGGGGAATGACAACCATGAAAAATAACCGGGTACTTTTCTTTGTTATCTTAACTGCGATAACCATTTTTATGGCTGTACAGCCGGCACATGCCCAACCTTTACCGGGCATAGACCTACAAATTCAGCCTACGGACGAGCCGCAGCAGGTGGTGGACAGTGTAAAACTGCTGGTGCTCCTTTCGCTGCTCTCACTGGTTCCTGCTTTTATTTTGATGATGACAAGCTTCACCCGGATTATTATTGTACTTTCTCTTTTGCGTTCTGCGCTGGGAATCAACCAGACTCCGCCCAATCAAGTACTGATCGGACTGGCTTTATTTCTCACTTTTTTTATCATGTCTCCGGTTTACGAACAGGTCAATGAACAGGCTATACAACCATACCTGGCCAATGAGTTAGCACAGGAAGAGGCATGGGAACGGGCCACGGCTCCGGTGAGGGAATTTATGTTCAACCAAACCAGGGAAAAAGATTTACAGCTGTTTGTAGACATTTCTGATACACCCAACCCGGAGTACGAAGAAGATATACCACTGTCAGTGCTTATGCCGTCCTTTGTAATCAGTGAATTAAAAACGGCATTTCAGATGGGATTTTTGATTTATGTTCCGTTTCTGGTTATAGACATGGTAGTGGCCAGCACATTGATGTCCATGGGTATGTTTATGCTTCCGCCGGTGATAATTTCTCTACCGTTTAAAATACTTCTATTTGTGATGGTGGACGGGTGGCACCTGATAATAAAATCTCTAGTGGAAAGTTTTGGCTAACCGGTAGGTGGACGAGTATATGACTGATACCTTTATTATTGATATTATACGTGAAGCTCTGTTTACAGTAATAATTCTGGCGTTGCCTACTCTGGCTGTAGCCCTGCTGGTGGGATTGACCGTCGGCTTGCTACAGGCTACCACCCAGGTGCAGGAGCAATCACTGGCCTTTGTTCCAAAAATAATCGCTGTTCTGGTCAGCCTGGCAGTTACGGCCCCGTGGCTAATCAGGGTTATAACTGAATTTGCAACCAAAATTTTCAGCAGGCTTCCCGACGTGCTGGGTTGAGGTGTAATTAAATGATCCCCAGCTTTGACTTATTAATACTGTTTTTGCTTATTTTAGTTAGAATTTCCGCCTTTTTGGTTGCCGCCCCCTTTTTCTCTTTAAAGAACTTTCCCACTAAGGCCAAGGTGGGACTTGCTCTGGGGATCACGGTTGTTCTCGTTCCACTGGTACCCGCACCGGAAACTCAGTTTTCAAGTATAGTCCATTTCGCCCTAGCCATTTCCAAGGAAGTAATGGTGGGCCTGGCCATGGGATTCATATGTACTTTAATATTCTCTGCATTATCTGTTGGCGGACAGTTAATCGACATAAAAATAGGTTTTTTTGCCAGCCAAATGTTTGACCCAATGACAGGAGCTCAAGTGACAATTATATCGCGGTTCTTTTTCCTGTTAGGAATAGCATTTCTTTTAGCGACTAACACGCACCATGACCTTATTGCCATTCTTGCTAAAAGTTTTGAAGCCGTACCGGTGACTCAGGCTACCGCCGCAAGAGAGCTTGGACTACTATTTATCAGGGCTTTTGCAGATATGATGGTACTGGCACTAAAAATTGCAGCTCCTATTATGGCGGTTACACTTGCCATCGACGTTTCTTTGGGGTTGGTGGGACGCACTGCTCCACAAATGAACATTTTTATGCTTGGGTTCCCTTTAAAAATAGTGGTGGGTATCTTTACTCTAAGCATACTGGTTCCGGTAATGGGATCTATTTTTAGCGGTATATTTGATTTAATGGAACAAGATTTACTGCTTTTACTGAAAGGACTGACCTGATGGCAGACCAAAATCAGGCCCAGGAAAAGACAGAACACCCAACACCACGCAAGCTGCAGCAGGCCCGTAAAAAAGGCCAGGTGGCCAAAAGCCGGGATCTTGCCGCAGCCGTCATACTGGTGGCCATGATTATTCTGGCCTATGTCTCCTTCAAAAGTTCAGCACAGACGTTTCAGGCCTACCTCACCAGTTATTTCAGGTCGGCTTTTGATTATCAATTATCTCCTGAACATATGATTCAGGCCCTAAAAAGTTTTGGTCTGGATACGGCAATACTCACGACACCGGTATTTATCGTGGCTGTCGTCATGGCCATTTTGGCTAACATAGTTCAAGTGGGTTTTCTATTTGCCCCGGAGGTTATCAAACCTAAGGCAGAAAAGATTAATCCTGTTCAGGGCTTAAAGCGCATTTTCAGCTTAAAGAGCCTGGTGGAACTTTTAAAGAGCGTTTTGAAAGTAGTCATTACCGCAACCGTAGTATACCTGGTGATAAGATCAAAAATACCGGATCTTTTACTGATGTTTTTCCGAAGTCCTACCGATATTTTTACCACTTTAACGGACATCTTGCTTGCTGTCGCAACCGCGGCCACTATCGCCTTTTTTATATTATCTGTGTTTGACCTGATGTTTCAAAGATTCGAACATACTAAAAACCTTAAAATGACCAAGCAAGAAGTCAAAGACGAAATGAAACAATCCGAGGGTGATCCGCATCTTAAGTCATGGCTCAAACGCCGCCAAAGGGAAATTGCCATGAACCAAATCCGTGAGGAAGTTCCAGAAGCCACGGTGGTAGTGACAAACCCTCAACACTTCGCTGTCGCTCTACAATACCTGGAGGAAAAAATGCCGGCACCGATGGTTACAGCCAAAGGGGCAGGATACCTGGCCCAAAAAATAAAAGAGATTGCTGCTGAGCATGAAGTTCCGGTGATCAGACAGCCGGAATTGGCCCGCGCGCTTTACCATCAAACGGAACCCGGCCAAGAGATTCCGGCCGAACTATACCAGGCGGTGGCAGAGATTATTGCAACGGTATATAAATTGGATAAAAATTACTAAACTCTCTCTACGTAAATGTACCCGGCGATATGCCAATGGAGGTTTTCAATTATGTCTCCGCCCCAGGGGAATAGCATATTAAGCATGGCTAAACAGAATATCGATCTGCTCATCGGGGGCCTGGTGCTGGGGATAGTTTTAATGATCGTGGTTCCGTTATCACCAATGGTACTGGACCTGCTGCTAACAGTTAACATCACGATTGCCCTGGTTGTTATACTTATTACTATGTTCACCACAGAGCCATTGCAGTTTTCCATATTTCCTTCTTTACTGTTAATTACTACGTTATACCGGCTGGCCCTGAACATATCTTCCACCCGGTTAATACTAGGAGATGCACAGGCAGGGAAAATAATTAACGCCTTCGGCCACTTTGTGGTGGGTGGAAATTATATAGTTGGTATTATAGTATTTACCATTATTACGGTGATTCAATTTGTGGTAATTGTCAGCGGGGCCGGCAGGGTCGCCGAAGTTGGGGCCCGCTTTACACTGGATGCCATGCCCGGTAAACAGATGAGCATTGATGCTGAGTTTAACGCCGGTCTGATCAGTGAAGTTGAGGCACGGGAAAGGCGCCGCACTCTACAGCAAGAGGCAGATTTTTTTGGGGCCATGGACGGTGCCAGTAAATTCGTTAAAGGAGATGCCATTGCCGGAATTGTTATCATTTTAATCAACATAGTGGGTGGCATTAGTATAGGCGCCTTACAGTATGGTATGACGGTAATGGAAGCAATACATACATATACGCTCTTAACTGTTGGAGACGGGTTGGTTAGCCAAATACCGGCCCTTTTGATATCAACGGCGGCAGGAATACTCGTTACCAGGGCTACTTCCGGTTCTAATTTTGGGCAAGAAGTATCAACTCAATTCACAAACTTTCCCAAGATACTCTTTCCGGTGGCAGCTGTGATTCTTTTGATTGGGATGCTTCCACAAATGCCCCACTTCATCTTTATAACTTTGGCGGGGACCCTTGCCTTTGCGGGTCATACTTTAATCAAGAGCAAACAAAAAGAGGAAAAACAAGAGCTGGAATTTGAAGCCCTGGAGGAATCTCAGCAACACAGGCAGCCTGAAGAAGTATTCTCTTATTTCCAGGTGGACCCTTTGCAAATTGAAATAGGATATAATTTAATACCCTTAACTGATGAAAACCAGGGCGGTGACCTGTTACAACGTTTAGCCTCGATACGCAGGCAGTGTGCCTCCGAAATGGGCATTTACGTCCGTCCTATACGAATATGTGATAACCTCCAACTGGGGCCTAATCAATATGTTTTTAAATTGAGGGGAGATGACATGACATACGGAGAGTTGTTGCCCGGACAATTCCTGGCTATGGATCCCACCGGGCAAGAAACTGAAATAAACGGCATTTCCACCACTGAACCTACATTCGGGCTTCCGGCTTGGTGGATAACTGAAGACGAACGGGACGACCTGGAAATTCGCGGCCTTACACTGGTGGACTGCTCCACAGTCCTGGTGACCCACCTGACCGAATTTATTAAACAGTACGCGGATGAACTGCTGGGCCGGCAAGAGGTAAAAGAATTGGTTGACATAGTAAAAGAAACAAACCCTGCCCTGGTTGACGAATTAATGGCGGACAACCTGAGCCTGGGAGATATCCAGAAGGTGCTGCGCAACCTGTTAAGGGAGCGCGTGCCCATAAGGGATCTCGTTGTCATTCTCGAGGCCACTGCAGATGGCTTAAGGTTAAACCGCGATATTGATTTTTTAACTGACCACGTGCGCCAACATATGGCCAGGACTATTTGCCGCCAGTATACAAATGCTGATAATGTACTTGCGGTTATAACCCTGCACCCGCAATTGGAAAACAATATTGCAGATTCTATTCAGCAAACTCAAATGGGCAATTACCCGGTCCTAGAACCAAAACTGGCCAGACAAATAATGGAAAAGATTCAGGAAGTTATAGAAAGGTTAGCGGCACAGGGGATAAACCCGGTGGTAATATGTTCTCCCCAGGTACGCCTGCCTTTTAAACGCCTAACACTCAGGCATTTTCCGCAATTGCCGGTGCTTTCTCTTAACGAGATTAGTCACGGCATAGAAATTGAAGCAATGGGAACGGTGAGTATAGATGAAAATTAAAAAGTATACTGCGGAAAACATGCAGCAAGCAATGAATTTGATTAAGCAAGATTTAGGACCCAATGCGGTCATTGTTAGTTCCGAAAAAGTGCGTCGAAAAAATATACGGGATTTTTTTGGACCCCGAGAATTAATAGTTACAGCGGCCGTGGAAGAAGATGACCGTCAGCAAGCATTACCTAGCCAGCCGGAAAGTGATAAGTATAAGCAGCGGCTGGCAGCGGCATCATCGGTATATAGAACTCAGCCGGAAACAAACTCCGGCGGCGGTTTAGACGTCACCCGGCCAAAGTCTGGGGAAGGGCCTCTAATTCCTCAGGATGTGATGCCCACAAGGCTCCCCGAACCCCTAATATCTAGCAATGATCAGAATACAGATGCCTGGTTTAAGATTTTGCTGGATGACATCGTCAGCCAACAGGAGGGGGAAGAGATGGAAACCAATCAAGCCGGCAAATGGAAGCAAATATTTAGAAATTTAGAGGTACATGACAAAATATCAGAAATTATTTTATCCGACTTTAAAGAAACTGATTACCAAAATACGACAGGTGCAGAGGATTTTCTCCAGGTTTCGTTGAAGAATAATATTATAAAGCTGGTAGAGCCTGCCTATAAACGCAATAACAGTCAAAGGATAATTACCTTTGTTGGTCCTACCGGTGTCGGTAAAACCACCACACTGGTAAAAATGGCAACCAGGTATAAAGTGTCACATAAAAAAAGCATTGCACTTATTGCTTTATATGACCACCGCTTTGGTTCTTTAGAAGAATTAAATTATTATGCAGAACTCATTGGAGCTCCTATTGAAGTTGTAATGACCCCCAAAGAGTTAGTGAAGTCAGTTCAGAAGCATAAAGATAAAGATTATATTTTTATTGACACTGAAGGGCGGCCATCAAAAAATACCGGGCAAATACTTGAATTAAAGACTTTCATCAATTCTATTGAAGATGAGCAGGATGTTTTATTAGTATTAAGTGCAACTACAAAAAACCGGGACATTGTACGCATAGCAAATGATTTCAGCCGGGTAGGTATCAATAGGCTGGTTTTCACCAAGTTGGACGAGACCGATACACTGGGTTCCATGTTAAATGTTGTCTGTGAAATTGGCGCCCCGGTAAGCTATGTAACGAAAGGACAGAATATACCTGATGACATAGAACCTATAAATCCTAAAAAACTAGCAAGCATTATATTAGATGGGTTTGATAGCAGTGAAAGATTGGAGTTTTAAACAATATCCTAAACACCTAACCACTTCTGGAAACAAGCCGCGAATTATTGCAGTTGCCAGTGGTAAAGGAGGAGTTGGTAAAACCAGCACTACAGTTAACCTGGCTATTTCACTGGCCCATGCAGGAAAGAAAGTAGTCATATTTGACGCCGATTTAGGTTTAGCAAACGCCGAAATTCTAATGGGTATAAGTCCACCGCTTACACTGTATGATTGCCTGAAAGGCCGTGCCCAAATTAAAGACATTCTTGTTCCAGGTCCGGAAGGAGTACGTCTAATTTCCGGCGGCTCCGGATTCATTGAATTGGCACATTTGAGAGACCAAATGCTGCAAGATCTAATGGATTCTTTACAAGTACTTGACAATGAGGCGGACTTCATTTTTATAGATACTGCTGCCGGTATTTCTAAAAATGTATTGGCCTTTGCAGCCGCTGCCGGAGAATTGGTTTTAGTGCTCACACCTGAACCCACCTCCATAGCAGATGCTTACAGCTTAGCCAAAATTGTTTCCAGGTATGGTTTACACAATAATATTCACCTCATCATAAACAGAGTGTCTACACCCGGTGAGGCAGCAGATACCTTAAAAAGATTTGAAAATGTATGTACACATTTTTTATCAATATCTATCAGTTATCTAGGCTATATATACGAAGATCGTTCAGTGCCTGAAGCGATAAAGGCACAAAACCCATTGCTCTTGCACCGGAAAAAATCACCCTCGGCTAAGTGCATTGCACGGATTAGTATAAATATTAATGACAAAAGCCTTGATGATAATGAAGCAAATTCCGGTATTATGGAATTTGCCAACAAGCTTGTCCGGCTTTTTAGGAGGTAATTATTTTGCCGGAACGGTTAAACCTTGAAACTTACCAAAAAATATTCGTATCAAAGGATGACAGAGACTGGTATATCACATCGGTACAGGAAATTAATAAGGAAAACATCCTAATTGCCATGCCATACCAAAAATCACAGCCTCTTATTTTAAACCAAGGGAATGAAATATTTATCAGGTTTGCGGGGGATGACGCTGCCTATGCATTTAAGACTAAAACGATAGGGCGCGTAGAAGATAAGGTTCCCCTCTACGTGTTAGCTAAACCTAAAGAAATAGAACGTGTGCAGCAACGTGATTTTGTTCGTTGTCCTATATCCATTCCCGTGAAATACGCCATAATCCGGGAAGAAACAAAGAAACTTGAATATTTTGACGCCTATAGCATTGACATTAGCGGTGGGGGCATCAAGCTGGCACTTAACCACCCGTACCGGCCCGGAGTCAAGCTAATGGTTTCTTTTCAACTGAACAGCGAGGATACACCGGTTGACTTCGAGCTTGAAGGTAAAGTAGTTCGTTTAGAAGTTAAGGAATTAAAAGATAGCCGAAGGCTTTTCCATACCGGCATCGAATTTTTAAATATTTCTCCCCGCGGGCAGGATAGTATAGTAGCCTACATCTTTTCCAGGATGGCAAAGCAAAAGCAATTGCGTTAGTTTGGAAGTGACCAAAAATGTCAAACGTGGATCTATGGCAAAGATATAACCGGTCTAGGGATGATCTCACCAGGCAGGAACTGGTTGTGGCTTATCTTGACCTTGTAAAACACCTTTCCGGCCGCCTTTCAATCAAACTACCACCGTGTATGAGCAAAGAAGACCTGGAAAGTTGTGGTATTATAGGTTTAATGGAGGCCATTGACAAGTATAATCCCGACCTGGATATTGCATTTGAAGTATTTGCCTACCGGCGAATTAGGGGGGCAATGTACGATGAATTGCGCAAGACCAATTGGATTCCAAGGACTACGTGGCAAAAGCTCAATTACATTTACGCCGAGCGGCAGAAATTAGAACAGGCTAAGGGAAGAAGTGTCTCCGACCAGGAATTGGCCCTGGAAATAAACGTTCCGTTGCATGATATACATACATTAAACAACCATTTAACCAGATTAACTCCCTTATCCCTAGATGGCGCACACATGGAAGACAATAATAGCAATTCCATTCAGTTTGCTGACATACTACCTGATTCTTCTTCACCTGACCCTGTACAAGAAATTTGTGCAGCTGATGATAAGGAGACCTTAATCGAAGCAATAAAACTATTAAATGATAGAGACCAACTTATATTGGCGCTTTATTACCAAGAAGAACTTACTCTCAAGGAAATAGGCGAGGTTTTAGAAATAACAGAGTCACGGGTTTGCCAACTTCACAGCCGGGCCATCATTCGGCTGAGAAAAAAACTGGCCCAATTATCCGGAGAATAAAGAAGACTTGGTTCAGGTGGGGTTTTGACCCCATCTGAACCTTAGTCGCACTTATTTCGAGCTTACAGGCTGTGCGAAGATAGGAGAAAGGAGAGTGTGACTTTGAACCGGGGATTTTATACAGGTATTGCAGGGCTGAACACCCAGTTGGATAGGATGGAGATTGTTTCCAATAATTTGGCCAATGCAACAACAAACGGCTTCAAACGAAGGACTACCGTTGTTTCACCATTTCATGAAATGGTGTTGGCAAACCAAATAGGAATTACTCACCAGGGGTCTCACGTTACCGATGTGGCTACCGATTTTAGCGAAGGCGTATATGCAATGACTAATAGAATGGGGGACATTGCCATCGTCGAGGAAGGCTTTTTTACTCTGCAAGATGAAGACGGAAACCGTTATTACACCAGAAATGGACAGTTTTTCGTTGAACCTGACGGGTCTATAGGCCACGGAACCGGTCTGCAACTGGTGGGGGAAGATGGACCCGTTAAAATCCCAGAGGAAACATTTTCAGTTTCTGAAAACGGTGTAGTTTCATCCGGCGGGGAAGAAATTAGCAAACTTCTAATTACCCGTTTTGATAACCCCGCATTGTTACAAAAGTCTGGTAATAGTTTGTATTCAACCCCGGAGGGGTTAGAGGGTATCATCGTTGAAAACCCTCAACTTCACCAGGAGCACGTGGAAAGGTCCAATGTAGATTCCACTAAAGAAATGATCACGGCTATGGAAGTATTACGTGCTTACGAAGTGGGTAATAAAATGGTCCAGGCCCATGACCGGCTTTCCGATCTAGCCATCAGAGAAGTAGGTAAAGTTTAATAACCGTAGGTGAGGGGTGATTTGATGCAAAAGTATTTACAAAACGGGGCGTCGGTGATTTCCCGTCAGGTACAGCGTCTGGATATTATAGCTAACAATCTGGCCAATATGAATACAACCGGTTATAAGGCTCAGGAAATAGCTTTTTGTGACATTGTTAATGACAAAACTTTAAACAATGACAATCTAACCGAAAGTGTGGCTAAAAAAGCCCGCACCTCCCGGGATTTCGCCCAAGGAGTTATTGCCAAGAGTGAAAACCCATACAGCATTGCTATTGAAGGAAGAGGCTATTTTCGCGTTAAGGACACTGACGGGAATGACTACTATACCCGGGACGGGAATTTTCATAAAGATGCCCAGGGACGACTGGTGCATCCAGCGGGATATTACTTAGAGGGAATAGATCTACCTAATGATACCCAGAAGGTGTACATTCGTTCTGATGGAAGTGTTGATTATCAAAATTTCCAAGGGGATATAAACAGTGCCGGCCAAATAAATCTGTATCTCTTTAACAGTCCTCAGGAACTGAAGGCTGTTGGCGGGAATTTGTTCACTGCCGGCGAACTCAGCGGAGAGCCGCAGGAATTCAACCCCGGCGGGGATGAGGTTGCCCAGCTAAAGCAAGGCAGTTTAGAATCCTCGAACACCAATTGGGCTATGGAAATGGTCAACCTTATCCAGACCCAAAGGACAATCTCTATGAGCTCTCAATCTGTTACTAAGACTGCCGACCAGTTATGGGAAATGGCAAACAACCTACGCAGGTAAATAAGGAGAAACAATGGTGAACGAAAATATTAAAGAAATACCGGTAGGCATAGCAGACCTGAAGGTGGTAAGAACACCAAATCGGCTGATCACTCTGGGACTCGGTTCATGTGTAGGTGTATGCCTTTATGATCCAACGACTCACACTGCCGGATTACTTCATTTGATGCTTCCGGACAGCACTAAATTCAGCCAGGTAACTAAAAAGGCTAAGTTCGCTGATTTAGGGATTCAGGAATTAATAAGTCTAATGAAAAAGAACGGAGCAATTACTTCCAAACTAATTGCCAAACTGGTTGGCGGAGCCCAAATGTTCAGCGGTATGGATGATAAACTTACTATGAACATTGGGAAGCGTAATGTAGAGAAAACCAGAGAAATACTGAAATCCTTATCGATATCCGTTGCCGCACAAGATGTTGGCGGTAACAAGGGAAGGACAATGATAGTCGATGCTACCAACGGCAAAGTATACATACGAACTTTAGGAAAGCAGCAAAAGGTGATCTAACATGGAATTTCAAGAATTCAGAGACAGAGTAAGGGATCAGTTTCGAATTGACCTGGAAAGCTATAAAGAGAACCAACTTCGGAGAAGAATCGATAATTTTATGCATAAGTACCAGGCCCAAACCTATGCTGAGTTTTTTAATTTACTTCGGACCAAACAAACCATTTACGAAGCTTTTTTAAACCACTTAACGATTAATGTATCCGAATTTTTTCGTGATCCTAAAAAGTTTAATGAACTGGAAACTATACACCTTCCCAATCTTTTAAAAAGAAAGCAACCCCTTAAAATATGGAGTGCAGCCTGTTCAATAGGGGCGGAACCTTTTTCCATGGCCATCATTTTAGACGAAATGGCTCCCCGGGTAAAGCATACTATTTTGGGCACAGATGTGGACAGAAATATTTTAAGCCGTGCTGCCCTGGGCAGTTATGGCTATGATGCCATAAAAAACGTTAGCAAGGACAGGCTCAATCGGTATTTTACTTTAAATAACAAAGATTATCTGATCAAACAATTTATAAAAGATAAGGTTACATTTAAACACCACGATTTATTGCAGGATAAATATGACAGTAACTTTGACCTAATTTTGTGTCGCAATGTTACCATTTACTTTACCCGTACAGCTCAAGACCGGGTAAACACAAATTTTGCCCGGTCTTTAAAAGACGGAGGCATTTTATTTATAGGTGGAAGTGAGATGATTTTTAATTACCGGCAGTTGGGGTTAGAAAAAATCTCTCATGGTTTTTATCAAAAAAACCGCGGGTAATTTCCCCGGTTAATGCTCAGTGAAGGGAGCACAAAATGTCACAATCCGAATTGTCACCCATGCATCTTGATGCCCTTAAAGAAATCGGAAATATTGGCATGGGAAACGCCTTAACTTCATTATCTCAATTAGTTAATCAGGAATTAAGCATGACTGTTCCTCAAACAGGATTTTACCCACTCGAAGATGTAATTGCTCAGGTTGGAGGGGAGGAGAAACTTGTTTCCTGCGTCATCCTGCGAGTACTTGGGGATATACAGGGAACAGTAATGTTCGTTTTTGACGAACAGAGCACTTATTTACTTATAGATCTTTTAATGGGACTCCCCGAAGGCTCAACCACCATGCTGGACGAAATGGGACAGTCCGCGGTGCAAGAAGTGGGTAATGTGTTGACCGGTTCTTTCACCAGTGCCATCGGCATGTTGTCCCAACTCAAGCTGGTAACAACAGTTCCTGTTTTTGCTTTGGACATGCTGGGAGCTATTTTACCATCTGTTATGATCGCCAGCGGCAGAGTGGAAGACAAAATTCTGGCTATAGAGAATGAGCTTTTTCAATCGAACCAGAAGGTGAAGGGTCATTTTTTCTTTTTTGCGGATCCTGATGCAGTTGATAAGCTTTTAGAGGCCCTGGGCCTAACACAGTAACCATTCTGAATTTAGGAGGAAAAAGAGATATGAGCACCAAGGTACTTATTGCTGACGATGCTACCTTTATGCGGATGATGATTAAAAACATAATTACCAAGCAAGGATACGAAGTGGTGGGAGAGGCAGAAAACGGTAAACAGGCTGTTGATTTATATTTTGAAACTACCCCTGACCTGGTAACAATGGACATAACCATGCCGGAGATGGACGGTATAGAAGCAGTGCAAGCAATTATGGCCAAGGCACCGGACGCAAAAATCATTATGTGCAGTGCTATGGGGCAGCAGTCCATGGTCATGGAGGCCATACAAGCCGGAGCCAAAGACTTCATTGTTAAGCCCTTTCAGCCGGACAGAATTATGCAGGCGTTAGAAAAAGTATTGGCTAAATAACGAAATACAATGTTAGGGAGGCACTATTTTGCAGGACGTTCTGTCACAACAAGAAATAGACTCTTTACTTCAGGCATTAAATTCGGGCGACCTGGATCTGGAAGAAACGAAAGAAGCAGAGAGTGAAACTAGAAGTTATGACTTTCGCCGTCCCAACAAGTTTTCCAAAGAGCACCTGCGTACCCTGGAAATGGTTCACCAACAGTTTGCCAGGCTACTCTCAAATTTCCTTTCCGGTTATCTTCGTTCCAGTATCAACATTGAGATAGTTTCGGTAAGTCAAATGATTTATGACGAATTTGTACGGTCTGTACCAAGTCCTACAGTATTAACCGTTTTTTCCGCTGATCCATTACCGGGTTCAGCATTAATGGAAACTAACACCCAATTTGCCCTGCCGGTGGTTGACCTTCTCTTTGGGGGTCCGGGCACAGCACTTGAACAAGAAAGAGAGTTAACGGATATAGAAATAGCAGTCCTTAAAAAATTATATGGCAAAATTTTAGAAAATATGGGTACTGCTTGGAAAGAAGTATTCGAAATAAATCCTCAAGTTCAGCATGTGGAGACTAACCCTCGCATGCAGCAGCTATATTCCGCTAATGAAGTGGTGGCTCTGGTCACCTGTGCGGTCTCCGTAAATGAAGAAACTCGCGGTATGATAAATATTTGTTTACCCTTTATGTTTCTAGAGCCGGCTATATCAATGCTGTCCATCAGGCAGCAATTTCAGGTTCGGAAAAGCCAAGAGGCATCTGAAAAGGATACACAGGCTGTCAAGCACTGGCTCGGGGAATCACTGGTAAAACTTGAAGTTGATCTGGGGATCACTGATATAACTATTGAAGATTTTTTGCAGCTCCAGGCAGGAGATACCCTTTTACTTGAACGTAAGATAAACGAGGATCTTGCTTTAAAAGTAGAAGGCATTGCGAAGTTTGGAGTGCAAACAGGAGCGCTGGACTTGCAAAAAGCTGTGCAGGTAGTTTCGTTAAAAGAAGGGGAGAATCAAAGTGTCTGATGACCTAATGTTAAGTCAAGAGGAAATAGATGCTCTTCTTAACCAACCGAACAAAACAGAAACCGAGGCACCGGCTAAAGAATCCCCGGATGTTGAAACAGGTTCCGGGAAAAATGAAGACGGGTATACACAGGATGTGCAGTCTCCCGGCACGGACGAGTCCCCTGAACGAATAATAGAATCAAAAGTGGCTGAATCCGAGCCTGAATACCTTTCCTCTCAAGAAAAAGACGCTTTAGGGGAAATAGGAAACATCTCCATGGGTACTGCTTCCACTACGTTGTCAGAGCTGCTGCAGCAGCGGGTATCCATTACCAGTCCTAAGGTACACGTAACAAATCAGGACACCTTATTTTCTGCATTTGAGGTACCTTACCTGGTCATCCATGTAGAATTTACGGAAGGTTTAATGGGATTTAATGTTCTAGTGATGCAGGTTAAAGATGCTATGGTGATGTCTAATCTAATGATGGGTGGAGACGGTAGCAATGTTGCTGAACAGTTTTCTGAAATGGAGATAAGTGCAGCCTCTGAAGCCATGAACCAAATGATTGGTACAGCCTCTACATCACTTGCCACCATGTTTAGCCGCAGCATTAATATATCGCCCCCGGTGACAAAGGTTTTAGAATCATCGGAACAGGAAGGTTTTCAATTGCCGGAAGAAGATCCTATAGTAGTCATTTCTTTCCGGCTAACCATCGGCCAGTTAGTAGACACTGAGGTAATGCAGATTTTGAGCCTGGATACAGCCAGAGAGGAGGCATCCCTTTTATGGCAGGCAGTCTATGGGGCTGGTGACGACGATGCTTACACCGGTGAACAGTCCGGCGAAGTTGAACAACAACCACCACAAGTTTCACATCAACCTTCACCGGCCGGTGAAGATCACGCCAATGATATTAAGCCGGATCCTGCCGACAAACAGGCGACAAACGGCAGTCTGCAAAATGGATTGGATAAAATTGATCAGGAACGTCTGGCCATGCTGATGGACATTCCATTGAAGGCCACTGTTGTGCTAGGACGCACTCAAAGGCCAATTAAAGATGTGTTAACTTATACCCCCGGGGCTATTGTTGAACTATCTTCCCATGTAGAAGAACCTGTGGAAATACTGGTAAACGGTGTATTGGTAGCACGGGGCGAAGTGGTAGTGGTAAATGAAAACTTTGGTGTTAAAATCACTGATATTTTAACGCCGGCTGAAAGGGTTGCCAAGTTGGTCAAATCAAGATAATAGCTGCCGCTCCTGTTAGGAGCGGCAGCTATTATTACAATTCGTTGATTACAAGTCCTGTGATTAGCTTGGGGAAAAAGAAAGTTGATTTCTGCGGCATTTTTTCTCCTCCGCTGGCCACCTGGATAACTTCTTCCATCAAGGTGGGATTCATAAAGATACCCAGGTCGAAATTGCCATTGTCCACATCTCGAAAGACCTCATTCCCATCCCGGGTATATTTTAAGTATTCACCAGATGCCCTTTCCTCCCGTCCTATGCCCAAGTGTTTTTCCAGCACCAGATTTTGCAGTACGGAAACATCGAGCCGGTGCCATGCATCTGAATGTCCCGCCGGCATCATAGCCTGAAGCTTTTGATCATCTTTTAAAGTCACTAATCGCAAGCAATGTTGTCCGTTGTAAACCACAAAAACATGTCTTTGTTTTGTCCCTTCACTTTCATCTAAACACGCCCGGTCTTTTAATAAACTTTCTATTTTCTCTGGTGAGCCGTAATGCTGATCCAAATCAATGTTTTCCACCGAGAATTCGCCTTCTAACTGAGATAAAAAACGTTCCGTGTTGTCCACCTGCTTAACCAGCCTGTGTGTGGGCAGGATTGTCAAACCGGGGTCGTATAGGTTTACCAGAGTCATCATTACGTAATCATAGGGTTTGATGCCCGTAGTATTTGCGTCTGAATTTCTTCGTTCATCCCTGTAGGCAAGGGCTGTTTCATAACGGTGGTGCCCGTCAGCAATAAAAACTTTGTGCTCCCCCATGCTTTCCTGTATTTTGGCAATGATTACTGGATCAGAGATGACCCACATACGATGCACCTGTTTATCCCCATCTGTAAATTCAACATCCGGCTGGCGTCCTTGGGCTGTCTCCAGTAAAAGTTTATCAACAAGTCTTTCACGGTCAGTAAAAAGCCCAAATATAGGGCTAAAATTAGCCTTGCAGGCACGCATTAATTCCAGACGATCAGCCTTGTGCTTGGGCATTGTTTCTTCATGTGGGAGCACAATTCCATTTTCATATGGCTCCAGCTTTACTCCGCAAACAAATCCGGTACGCACTCTCTTTTCATTGTTAACTTCAAACTCTTGCTGGTAAAGGTAAAGTGAGGGCTCCTCATCCTTGACCAGTACATCTTGCTTACGCCATTTACCGAAAAATTCCGCAGCCCGAGTGTACCTGTTTGAACTCTGACTGTCATTGTTATATTTTTTTCCGTATTCCAAGCGAATAATATTATACGGGCTGGACTGGTAAAAGGCATCCTGGCTTTCCACGTCAATAACATCATAGGGTGGTGTTACTAACTTATTTAGTGCTTCTGTCTGTTCATTAAACCGAATTCCCTGAAAAGGAACAATGGTAGCCATAGTATCTCTCCCATCTTTTTAAAACTCTTTTTTCTTAGTCCAACGCTGTGCATCTCTTTCTCTGTATTTTTGCATCATCCGGCGAAAGGCTTCTTCCAGGTCAATATGATGAGAATTGGCGTAACATATGACTATAAACAGTATATCCGCCAATTCCAGGGCTAAATCCCCTTCCGGTTCTCCTGCTTTTTTGGGCTTTTCACCGAATCTGTGGTTGACTTCCCGAGCCAGTTCACCCACTTCCTCTGTTAACCGGGCCAGCATGGAGAGGGGATGCCAGTATCCTTCTTCAAATTGGTCAATCCACTGGTGCACTTCTTGCTGCATTTCTTGTATTTTCATCACCGTTACCTCGCCTATGTAAATGGTAATGCGGAGAAGCAGGTTAATTTTATCATATTTTAGTACGCCTTAACAGTCTGCGTAATGGAACAAGCATATTTATGCACCAGCAGCAGTATAATGTCTTAACCGGCTGATAAGGGGTGAAAAAAAAACGTGCCAAAAACTCGTTGGTTTATCTTAAACAAGAAAGTCAGTTTAATATTTATTACAATTCTAATTATCAGTATTCTCGGCATCGTTAAAGGATACCAATACTGGCAGCAATCGAAAATTAATCCGGAGGAGCTCTTTTACTCTTCTTTAGAAAACACCATCAGCGCGAGCAGTTTTCGTTATCAAATCCATACTGAACTAGGCAGAGAAAACCAGGCTTCAACGGTAAAAGGAAAGAGGACACCCGGGCGTATCTACATTCAAGGCACCTTGCAGGACACGGAATTCGAACTTATTAGTATAGATGATAAAACGTATTTCAAAGAATCCTCTACCGGAAAATGGTTTGCCGTGACGGGAAATAAGATGATTGAATCAGATTTATTTGTAGAATTAAATCCTTTGGAAAACTTTAATTTTAAAGATATCCCGGAGATTACATACCAGGGGATAAAAAAGTTAGGCGAAGAGAAATTAGCTTTGTTGGAACTACAACCTAACCTTAATAACCAATTTTTACTTACACGTTTCAGCGACTTTTCCTACCAGGTATGGATTGATCCCAATCGCAAATTAATACGTAAGGCCATAATAGAGGCTAAAGGACTTCAAGGGGAACAAGATTTAATGAAAATTGGCATAGAATTATGGGATTATAACAAACAAATAAAAATATCTCCACCCCAGCCGGACCAATTGACGCTTCCTGATTAGATTGTTGACATGCAACTCCCGCCTTGTTATAATAATCCAGATTTTTAAGATAAGCTCTAGCTAAAACCGGGGGGGTTACAATGCGATCAGACGCAGAAAAAATATTGCTTACCGAAGAAGAAATAACAGCCAAGGTTCTGCAGCTGGGCCAAACCATTTCCACGGATTATGCAAATAAAGAACTATTAATGGTAGGTATTTTAAAAGGCGCTATGATTTTTATGGCCGACTTGGTACGTTCAGTTACTATTCCAGTAGAATTTGATTTTATGGCAGTATCCAGTTACGGAAGTTCCAGCCAGTCTTCGGGTGTGGTAAGGATTTTAAAGGATTTAGAACAAAGTATTGAAGGTCGACATGTTCTTTTAGTGGAAGACATTGTAGATACGGGGCTAACTCTTAAGTACCTGCTGGAAAATCTTCAAACCAGGGAGCCTGCCAGCTTGAAAACCTGCACCTTATTGGATAAGCCCGAACGCCGGCAGGCCGAAGTCACGGTAAATTACAATGGCTTTACTATTCCTGACGAATTTGTTGTTGGTTACGGTTTAGATTATAATGAGAAATACAGAAACCTTAAGGATATACTTGTCCTGAGGCCTGAGATATACCAAAAACAGGGGGAAGAATAATGTCCGTTCCGGAACAGGAACTTATAATAGTGCTGGATTTTGGCGGGCAGTACAGCCACCTCATTGCTCGCCGGATAAGAGAATGTAATGTATTTTGCGAGATGCTCCCTTATAATACTCCGCTGGCAGACCTTGCAAGTAAAAGGCCGCGGGGCATTATTTTTTCCGGCGGACCATCCAGTGTTTACCAGCCCGGTGTTCCCACAGTGGATCCGGCAATTTACAAAATGGGGATACCTATCTTAGGTATATGTTACGGTATGCAATTGATGAGTCACCAATTGGAAGGTGTAACTTCTGCCTCAGCTCGCAGGGAGTACGGTAAAACCCGCCTGGAGGTAGTAAACAGGGAAGGTCTTTTATGCTGCATGGAAGAGTACGAGCAGTGTTGGATGAGCCACGGGGACAGGGTAGATGCACCCCCGCCCGGGTTTGAAATAATAGCCAGGACTGAGCAGGCACCGGTTGCCGCTATGGCAGATGCATCCCGGGGCCTTTATGCAGTTCAGTTTCACCCGGAAGTAATCCACACGCCCAAGGGGCAGGATCTTTTAAAATATTTTCTGTATGACGTTTGCGGATGCGGCGCCTCTTGGACCACAGGATCTTTTATTGAGCATGCAGAAGACGAAGTAACAAAACAAGTGGGACAAGGTCAAGTTATTTGCGCTTTAAGCGGCGGGGTTGATTCCTCTGTTGCCGCGGCCCTCGTTCATAAAGCTATTGGGGAGCAGCTTACTTGCATTTTTGTTGACCACGGGCTGTTGCGCAAGGGTGAAGGGGAAAAAGTAATAAGAACTTTTAGAGATGTATTTAAGATAAATCTTATCCATGTTGATGCGCGGGAACGATTCCTCAGTAAACTCTCCGGCATCACGGACCCCGAACAAAAAAGAAAAATTATTGGTAATGAGTTTATCAAGGTCTTTGAGGAGGAAGCGGGAAAACTGGGAACGATAGACTTCCTTGTTCAAGGCACACTGTACCCGGACGTAGTGGAAAGCGGTACTGCTACAGCCTCAGTGATCAAATCACATCACAATGTGGGCGGTTTGCCGGAAGACATGAGACTACAGTTAGTTGAGCCCCTGCGCTGGCTGTTTAAAGACGAGGTGCGAAGAGTGGGGTCAGAGTTGGGCCTCCCGGATGAGATTGTGTGGCGCCAGCCATTTCCCGGGCCTGGCCTAGCCATTAGAATACTAGGCGAAATAACCGGTGAAAACCTTGAAATCCTTAGAGAAGCTGATGCCATTGTAACGGAAGAAATAAAGAAAGCCGGCTTATACAGAGAAATATGGCAGTCCTTTGCAGTGTTACCAAACCTGAAAAGCGTGGGAGTGATGGGAGACGAAAGAACCTACGCTCATACCATTGCCATCAGGGCGGTAGAAAGTAAGGATGGCATGACTGCTGATTGGGTACGAATTCCATATGAAGTATTGGAAATAATATCAAATAGAATAGTAAATGAATTGCAGGAAGTTAACCGTATTGTTTATGACATTACCTCCAAGCCTCCTTCTACCATTGAATGGGAGTAAAGGAGAATGGGAGTAATAGGTTGACCCTATGGTTAAACTCTGCTAGAATAAATTTATTATGGTGAAGTATGCAAAATTAAAAAGCCTGTAACCTGAGAAGAAGTGTACCTAGGGTTCCACGTCCTACTAAGGACGGTTCGGTCCAAGCGGTACAGGCCCGTACCTTAATTTTGGGTACAGGCTACACCGTCGGGATAAAAGCCCAGGCGGGGAGGTTCACTCAATTTTAGTGAAACCTTCCTGCTTGGGCATTTTTATATTTTTTTGTACTAAATTGAAAGCAAGGAGAGTTTAATATGGAAAATCCACTGGTGGGAATATTAATGGGAAGCGACAGCGACCTGCCGGTTATGGCCGGTGCTGCGGCATTGCTGGAAGAGTTTACAATATCTTATGAGACAAAAATAATGTCGGCGCACAGGACTCCTGACCAGGCGGCTGAATACGCTCGAACCGCTGCCACACGCGGTATGTCCGTTATTATCGCCGGTGCCGGGCAGGCGGCTCACTTGGCCGGTGTTATTGCCGCCCATACCCCCCTGCCGGTAATAGGAGTTCCTATTCGTTCCGGGGCGTTAGAAGGTATGGATGCACTCTATTCCACAGTCCAGATGCCCCCGGGAATACCGGTAGCCACGGTAGGTATTAACGGTGCTAAAAATGCAGCTTTACTGGCTGTCCAAATCCTTGGTACGGCCAGTCCGGAAGTACAAAATAGAATTGTAGATTATAAGCAAAAACTTGCGGCTCAGGTAAAGAAAAAAGATGATCGTCTGCAATCTTTAGGCATAGAAAAATACTTAAGTGAAAAAGGCGAATAGGAGGTTATTTTTTCCATGATTGAGCGTTACACTTTACCGGAAATGAAAAGTATATGGTCCCAGGAAAACAAGTTTCGCAAATGGTTAGAGGTAGAAATCTTCGCCTGCGAAGCAATGTGTGAAATGGGCCTTATGCCCGAGGACCATCTACAAGTGATCAAGGAAAAGGCCCACTTCGATGTAAACCGTATTGACGAGATTGAAGCCGTGACTAATCACGACGTGATTGCATTCTTAACCTGTGTCGGCGAATACGTGGGCGAGCCTGCAAAAAAATACATCCACATGGGACTTACATCTTCCGATGTAGTGGACACAGCCATGGCCGCTTTAATGAAAGAGGCAGCTGAGCAGGTTTTAGTCCGTCTGAAGCAACTGCACAAGGTGCTTTTGCAAAAGGCAAAGGATCATAAAGAAACAGTTATGATCGGGCGAACGCATGGTATTCATGCCGAACCCATGACCTTTGGACTAAAAATGCTGCTTTGGGCGGCAGAAACGCAGCGCAACATAAAGCGTCTGGAGCAGGCTATCGAAACCATTAGTGTAGGGAAAATTTCCGGTGCCGTGGGTAGTTACGCCAACATTGACCCCAAGGTGGAAGCACATGTAAGTGAGCGCATGGGATTAACACCCTCACCTATTTCCACTCAAGTACTGCAGCGGGACAGGCACGCAGAATACATGTCTACCCTGGCCGTGATCGGAAGTTCCCTGGAGAAATTCGCTACTGAAGTAAGGAACCTTCAGCGCACAGATATTCGAGAGGCTGAAGAATATTTTGCCAAGGGACAAAAGGGCTCTTCGGCCATGCCCCATAAGAGAAATCCCATTACTGTGGAACGCATTAGCGGTCTGGCCAGGATACTGAGGGCAAATTCCTTGGTGGCCTTGGAAAATGTAGCGCTCTGGCATGAGCGTGATATTTCACACTCTTCAGTAGAAAGAGTAGTCATCCCGGACAGCACCATTACCCTTGACTATATGTTATACAAATTTATACAGATAGTAGAAAACCTTTTAGTTTACCCCGAAAAGATGAAACATAATATGCAGCGCACAAAGGGACTTATTTATTCACAGCGAGTACTTTTAGCCCTACTGGAAAAGGTTGAAAGCCGGGAAACAGCTTATGAATTAGTGCAAAGAAATGCCATGGAATGCTGGAGAACGGGCGAGCAATTCCGTACTCTACTGGAAAATGATTCTGACGTAGCAGATTTATTGACAGCATCCGAAATGGACGAACTGTTCAACTATGAGCATCACTTGCGACATATTGATCAAATATATGCCCGCTTCGGGCTTTAAAGGAGGGCGTCCAGTGGAGAAAACAGAACTTCTCTATGAGGGCAAGGCCAAAAGAATTTACAAGACTGACCGGCCCGATGTTTTATGGGTTGAGTACAAAGATGATGCCACCGCCTTTAACGGAGTCAAAAAAGGTACCATAGCAGGAAAAGGTGACCTCAACAATCAAATTTCTGCGTACTTCTTTGAGCTCTTAGAACAAAAAGGGATACAGACTCATTTTGTTAAACATCTCAGCGATAATGAGATGCTGGTAAAGCCACTGGAAATAATCTTAGTCGAAGTTGTTGTGCGCAACATAGCTGCCGGGAGCCTGGCTAAACGCCTGGGCATGGAAGAAGGAACTTCCCTCGCCTCTCCCGTAGTAGAATACTATTATAAAAGCGATGATTTAGGAGATCCCTTAATTAATGACGACCATATTAAAGCGGCCGGTCTTGCCGCTCCGGCGGAGATGCAGTATATCAAACGTATTGCATTGAAGGTTAATGAAGTTTTGACAGATCACTTGGAAACAAAGAATTTAGACCTGGTTGACTTTAAACTTGAATTCGGCCGTTTTCAAGGTAACGTCCTTTTAGGTGATGAGATTTCGCCAGACACCTGCCGCTTCTGGGATAAAACCACTAAGGAAAAGTTAGACAAAGATAGATTTCGCAGAGACCTTGGCAATGTGGAAGAAGCTTATCAGGAGATCAAGCGCAGGCTTACCGGCATCAAATAACCTAAACCCTGAGGGGGGAGTAACATGACATTGGGGCATCAAAGCGGAACAGATAAACCAAAAGATGAATGCGGTGTTTTCGGCATATACGCCCCGGGCACCAATGTGGCTCGCCTTACCTATTACGGACTGTATGCGTTACAGCACCGCGGCCAGGAAAGTGCGGGCATTGCGGTGGCTGACGGTGATCGTATTCAACTTTACAAGGCCATGGGATTAGTACCTGAGGTTTTTTCTGCTGATACCATAGACAATCTGCGTGGAGACCTTGCCATTGGCCACGTGCGCTACTCAACTACGGGCTCCAGCCATCCCCTTAACGCCCAGCCCTTAGTATTTCGATATACCGGTGGACAATTGGGACTTGCCCATAATGGTAATCTTACTAATGTTACCGAGCTACGGTCCCAACTTTTATCTACAGGCTCCATATTTCAGTCATCCACCGACAGTGAAGTCATAGTAAACTTAATTGCCCGCTACAGCCAAAGCACTTTAGAAGAAGCCGTAATGAAATGTATGATTGATATTAAAGGTGCTTATTCGCTGGTTCTCTTAACCGAAGACAAACTTATTGCCGTCAGGGATCCTTATGGTTTTAGGCCTTTGTGCATCGGGTCACTGGAAAACGGGTACGTTGTTGCTTCAGAATCATGTGCACTGGATGCAGTCGGTGCCAAATTCTTGAGGGATGTTGAGCCAGGAGAAATAGTAACAATCGACAGTAATGGCTTAGAATCGGTGCATGTACTTCCCGCCAAATGCAGGGCACACTGTATTTTTGAATATATTTATGTTGCCAGGCCGGACAGTACAATAGACAATTATAACGTAAACAGGGTGCGCAGGAAATTGGGACATCAATTGGCTGCGGAATTTCCCGTGGATGCCGACCTGGTTATTCCCGTTCCAGACTCCGGGACAGCTTCAGCCCGGGGATATGCAGAAGCAACAGACATTCCCTTTGAGGAAGGCCTCATGAAAAACCGGTATATTGGACGCACCTTCATCCAGCCTTCACAGGATATGCGTGATCTTGCCGTGCGACTTAAGCTTAACCCGGTAAGAGAAGTATTGGAAGGCAAGAGGGTAGTTATGGTAGATGATTCCATTGTGAGAGGGACAACCAGCGGCAAGCTGGTTGCTATGCTGCGTGACTGCGGCGTTAAAGAAGTACACATGTGTCTTAGCTCACCCCCGGTGATTCGTTCCTGTTACTACGGGATTGATACTTCCGACGAAAAGGAACTTATTGCCGCCAATATGCAGCTTGATGAAATTCGCCAATCCATTGGCGCTGATTCTTTGCATTACTTAAGCCTGGAGGGTCTATTGGACATCTTTGATGAGTACCGGGATAACTTTTGCACCGCATGTTTCAGCGGTATCTACCCAGTAGAAGTAGTAAAGCCTAAAGACACCGGTAAATACAGCTTAGAGTAGATGGCCCTTGAAGGACAAGAGTAATGCACTATTTTAACATTGTAAAAATACCCTTTGGGGAGGAATTCCATGAAGGAGGAACGCTTCCCGCTCACGTACGCGGATGCGGGAGTTGACATCGATGCCGGTAATAAAGCGGTTTCTTTAATGCGCAATGCGGTAAAAAGCACTTTCCGCTCTGAGGTTCTTACTGACATTGGTGGATTCGGCGGCCTGTTTTCCCTTGATACTTCCCGGTATACTCAGCCAGTACTGGTATCCGGAACCGATGGAGTAGGCACAAAGTTAAAGATCGCCATGTTAATGGGCAAACATGATACTATTGGCATCGACACCGTGGCCATGTGCGCTAATGACATACTGGTACAAGGCGCAGAGCCCTTGTTTTTCCTGGATTACCTTGCGGTGGGAAAATTGGTACCGGAAAAGGTGGCTTCTATAGTTTCCGGTGTGGCAGAAGGTTGCCGCCAGGCCGGATGTGCTCTCATAGGCGGAGAGACGGCTGAAATGCCAGGGTTTTACGGCGAAGAAGAATATGATATTGCCGGTTTCGTCGTGGGAGTGGTAAATAAAGATAGTATCATAGACGGCTCCAGTATTCAGCCAGGGGATACACTAATAGGCCTATCTTCTTCCGGTTTACACAGTAATGGTTACTCACTAGCCCGTAAGGCTTTACTGGAACGCGCAGAATACAAAATGGATACTTATATTGATGCGTTAGGAAAAACAGTGGGAGAGGAACTATTAGAGCCTACCCGTATCTATGTGCAAACTGTACGCTCGCTACTTGATCCCTTTACTATAAAGGGTTTAGCCCATATCACGGGGGGAGGCTTGGTGGAAAACATTCCACGCATGATGCCTGCCGGACTGGGCGTCCAGATACAAAAAGGAAGCTGGCCTGTACCCCCTGTTTTTGACTTAATTAAAGAAGTTGCCGGCACCCAAGAATATGAAATGCTGCGCACTTTTAACATGGGGATAGGTATGGTGGCAGTAGTTCCACCATCGCAAAAGGATCAAATACTGAAGTATCTGGGTAGTGAACATGCGCACTGCATAGGCAGAGTAACCAATTCATGCGGAGTATCATTTATAGAGTAGGATTTAACATCCTTTTAGGGGGAGAATTATGTCTGATCATTGCATAGGTGTCATGGCTTCCGGGCGAGGCTCCAATCTACAAGCTATTATGGACGCATGTTCCGCCGGTACAATTCCCGGGCACGTCGCACTGGTGATTAGTGACAATCCTGACGCCTACGCGCTGCATAGAGCATCCAAAGAAAACATTCCGGCTTTTTGCATTAACCCCACCACGTTTGATACTAAAGACCAGTATGAACAGGCCGTGTCTGATCTTTTCATTGAATACGGTGTGGAATTGATTTGCCTGGCCGGGTACATGCGCTTGGTAGGTCGGGTATTACTAAAAAAGTTTGCTACCAAGATGCTCAATATTCACCCGGCCCTGCTGCCTTCTTTTCCCGGCCTTCACGCTCAGGAACAAGCAGTGGCATACGGAGTTAAATACAGTGGCTGCACAGTTCATGTTGTAGATGAGGGTATGGATACTGGCCCCATCGTTTTACAAGCAGCAGTACCGGTTATACAGGATGACACCCCTGATAGCCTGTCAGAACGCATTTTGGAACAAGAACATAAGATATATCCGCAAGCGATTAAATTACTTTTAGAAGGTAGGCTTAAGATTGAAGGAAGAAAAGTAGAGATTCTTTAAAAACATGATGGGAGGTTTTCTATAGTGTCTGTCAAGCGTGCACTGATAAGTGTATCGGATAAGGCTGGAATTGCAGATTTTGCCCGGGGGCTTGTTGAACTTGGGGTGGAAATTATTTCCACTGGGGGAACTGCTAAGGCTCTTCAAAATGCAGGGGTTCCGGTTACCTCTGTATCAGATGTTACCGGTTTTCCTGAAATTTTGGCAGGACGGGTTAAAACCCTACACCCGTCGGTTCATGGTGGCATTCTAGCGCGGCGCACTCCGGACCACTTGAATCAAATTCAAGAGCACAATATAGAGCCTATAGATCTGGTTGCTGTTAACCTTTATCCATTTGAGGAGACAGTTGCTAACCCTGGTGTTACTCTGGAACAAGCGATAGAAAATATCGATATAGGTGGTCCCACCTTGGTAAGGGCGGCAGCTAAAAACCACCAGGATGTGATCATAGTAGTGTCTCCCCATCGATATCCAGAAATACTGGACACTCTTAAGGTCGGCAAAGTTGACATTCAATTCCGGCAGGAGCTTGCCTTGGAGGCATTTTCACACACGGCATCTTATGATGCAGCCATCAGTAACTATTTAAGCGGCATTGTACAACCCGATAGTGCATTTCCCACAACCTTCCACCTTAATGCACAAAGAAAACAGCTTTTAAGATATGGAGAAAACCCACATCAGCAGGCCGCCTTCTACCAGGATAATTCCATTCAAGGACCCTGCATTGCCAATGCTAAACAACTACACGGGAAAGAGCTCTCTTATAATAATATTTTAGATTTAAACTCAGCCCTGGAGCTGGTAAAAGAATTCACTGAGCCTGCCTGTGTAATTATTAAACACAATAACCCTTGCGGAACGGCTTGCGCCCAAGACAATGTTCAAGCTTATAAACTAGCTTATGAGACTGACCCTGTTTCAGCATTTGGTGGCATAGTAGCATTTAATAACCCTGTGGACAAGGCTTCAGCAGAGGAAATGACAAAAATATTTCTGGAGGCGGTAATTGCACCCGCATTTGAGCCCGATGCATTAGAGGTTTTAAAAACTAAGGAAAACCTACGCCTGCTGGAAACAGGTGCCCTGGATACCTCTTCCAATGACTTTTTGGATGTCCGCAAAGTCAATGGCGGGTTTCTGTTGCAGGATGCTGACCGAGAGGTCATTGACCCTAAAAAAATACGGGCGGTTACCGAAAAAAGACCGTCAGACCAATTAATGCAGGACATATTATTCGCCATGACAGTGGCCAAGCATGTAAAATCAAACGCCATAGTGGTAGTCAAAGACCGTCAGGTCTTAGGGGTCGGTGCCGGTCAAATGAATCGAGTGGGGTCAGCGCGCATAGCCCTTGGACAGGCCGGTGAAAAGGCCCACGGCGCCATTTTGGCTTCTGATGCATTTTTCCCTTTCAGGGACACCGTTGATCAAGCGGCACGGGCAGGAATAAAAGTTATTGTTCAACCCGGTGGATCAATGCGGGATGAAGAGTCCATTAAGGCGGCTAACGAGCATGGGATTATTATGGTCTTTACAGGGATGCGTCACTTCAAGCATTAAAACAGGGAGGTAATTCTTCAAATGAAGGCTCTGGTAGTTGGCGGAGGAGGGCGAGAACACGCTCTGGTTTGGAAATTGGCCCAAAGCCCCAAAATAGACAAAATTATTTGCGCTCCAGGTAACGCAGGCATCGCTAAAATGGCAACATGCATAAATATATCCGCAGATGATATTTCAGGCTTGGTTGACCTGGCTCAAAAGGAAGCGGTGGACATTACATTTGTGGGGCCGGAAGCACCTTTAACGGCCGGAATAGTGGATGTCTTTGAGAAAGCCGGCCTCAGGGTATTCGGTCCTACCAAGCAGGCTGCTGCCCTTGAGGGCAGTAAAGTATTTGCAAAAGAAATAATGCATAAATACAACATCCCCACTGCAAAATACAAGGTATTTACCGAGGCTGAGCCCGCCTTCAATTACATTAGAGAAATAGGTTTGCCGTGTGTGATTAAGGCGGAAGGACTGGCAGCGGGCAAAGGGGTAATAGTTGCACATGATGAAAAAACCGCTTTTGCAGCCATCCAATCAATAATGGTCGAAGGTGTTTTCGGTAGTGCCGGGAAAAGAGTTGTTATTGAGGAATGCCTGGTGGGAGAAGAAGTTAGCATTTTGGCCTTTACAGACGGGAAAACAATACTGCCGCTACTGCCCGCTCAAGATCATAAGCAGGTTTTCGACGGTGACCAGGGCCCGAACACCGGAGGCATGGGAGCATACTGCCCCGCTCCAGTGTGCCCACCTGACTTACAGCAGAAGGTTTTGAACGAGATTATGATTCCTACGGTAAAGGCCATGGAAGCTGAGGGAATACCGTATAAAGGTGTACTATATGCCGGGCTAATGATTACGGAGCAGGGACCCCTAGTATTAGAATACAACGTTCGTTTTGGGGACCCGGAAGCACAACCACTGCTTGTTGCTCTAGATTCAGATTTAATAGAAATAGTTGATGCTGTATTGGACGAAAAACTTGAAGATATTGAACTGCAGTGGAAAAACGGTGCCACAGTTTGTGTTGTTTTAGCTTCAGGCGGTTACCCCGACAATTATACCAAAGGCCTTCCGATTCACGGTCTTCAGAACACAACCCAGGGCATAGAAGTTTTCCATGCCGCCACAGCGGAAAAAGCAGGTGAAATTGTCACTTCAGGGGGCAGAGTTCTCGGTGTAACCGCAATAGATAAGGACATCCCTTCCGCTATTGCACTTGCGTACAGGGGCGTTAAGGCAATATCATTTGAAGGTATGCACTACAGAAAAGATATCGGACAGAAGGCATTGTCTTAGGGGGTGCTTAACTTCCCCCTTTTTTTGCCTGTAACACTTTAAATCTTTGCCGTACTAAAAGGAATATATGGTAGTAATGTCGAAGAAACTTTATGCAATAACTAAAGTATGCCCTTAATTACTAAAACCACCGGGAGGTCTATTGCTTTGACTTATAGTGGGAAATTGCGCGATCCTCTCTTGGACCGTCTGTTTAAAGCAATATTGTTACTGGAGAATATTGATGAATGCTATCAATTCTTTGAGGATGTATGTACCGTGGCAGAGCTTAAATCTTTGGCTCAGCGCATGGAAGTCGCCAAAATGCTGGAAACAAATAATACTTATGGCGAAATAGCTGCCAGAACCGGCGCTAGCACAGCCACCATAAGCAGGGTTAAGCGTGCCTTGAATTACGGTGCAGACGGTTACAAAACAGTTCTTTCCCGCCTTCAGGATTAACAGTAATTAAATTAAACTTTTTAATTGACAATGGTACAGCAAAAGTTTTATGATGTTATTACACTATCGCTTTAACCAATTAAAGGGAAGGGGAAATTGGTTTGCTCGAAATATTACACCCCGCACACCCCGCACTAAAAAACATCATAACCAGAAAAGAAGCTAACCGGGACAAAATCACCGAAGCAGTAGCCGAAATCATAAAACAAGTCAAACAGGCCGGCGATAGCGCGCTTTGCCGTTATACCGCCCAGTTCGACAAAGTACATATAAATCCCAGCCAATTAGAGGTGCAACCGGAAGAAATCAAGGATGCTTACGATAAGGTGGACGAACATTTTCTTTCGGCCCTGTCCTTGGCCTTGCATAACATAACAAAATATCACGAGAAACAGCTTAGGACATCCTGGTTTGAGCCGGAACCGGACGGGACTATGCTCGGCCAACTACTTAGACCATTGGAAAGGGTAGGGATTTACGTCCCCGGCGGTACTGCCGCCTATCCATCTTCGGTGCTGATGAACGCACTGCCGGCTAAAGTAGCGGGGGTAAAAGAAATTATCATGGTAACACCACCGGACTCTCAAGGTCAAATTAATCCTCATACACTGGTGGCCGCTGCGGAGGCCGGAGTTACAAAGATTTTTCGAGTGGGAGGAGCCCAGGCAATTGCCTCGATGGCAGTGGGAACCACTACCATCGAAAAAGTTGATAAAATAACCGGACCGGGAAATATTTATGTGACTCTGGCCAAACAGCAGGTCTACGGTCTGGTAGATATAGATATGCTGGCCGGGCCCAGTGAAGTACTGATAGTGGCAGACAGAGAGGCTGACCCAGCCTATATTGCTGCGGATATGCTATCTCAGGCAGAACACGATGTAATGTCTTCAGCGGTTTTAATCACGGAAAGCCGCTCATTGGCTGAGGCAGTACGCTATGAACTTACCACGCAGTTAACAAACCTACCGCGGCATGAAGTAGCCAGAAAATCTCTGGCCAATTTTGGAGTGATTGTTGTTACCGACAGCTTGGACGAGGCCATGGTATTAGCCAATCGGTTTGCTCCGGAACATTTAGAATTAATGGTAAATAACCCGCACCGCTTGTTGGGGCAAGTAGTAAATGCCGGAGCTGTCTTTTTGGGAGCATATTCTCCCGAGCCGGTGGGGGATTATCTGGCGGGGCCAAATCATATTCTGCCCACCGGTGGTACAGCCAGATTCTTCTCTCCCCTTAACGTAGACTCATTTATCAAGAAAACCAGCGTAATATCTTTCTCGCGTCATGCCCTGGAACAAACAGGCCCCGCGGTAATTAAATTGGCACAAGTGGAAGGCCTTGATGCACACGCCAGGGCGGTTAAAATAAGACTTTTCGGAAAGGAAGGGAGTATTTCATGACGGCATTTAATGCATCATCACTTGCGCGGCAGGACTTAAAAAACCTTAAACCCTATGAGCCTGTGGTACTTCCCGGGGTAATCCGAATGGACGCCAATGAAAGTCCCTTTGATTTTCCGAAGGAGATAAACGATTATATCTATCGCAATATGCATCCGCAGTCATTTAATCGTTATCCTGATCCTATGGCGCAGGATCTCAGGGCGGCATTGGCAGATTATACCGGAGCACCCGTGGAATGCATTTTGGTGGGAAACGGCTCAGACGAGATCATTCTTAACCTGGCATTAACTTTTGCCACCGGGGGAAATGTATTAATACCTTCCCCTACCTTTTCCATGTACGAAGTACACAGCCTGGTAGCGGGAGCACACGCCAAATTCATTCCCCGCAATCATGATTTTTCACTTAACTTAGATCAAATGATACGCGAAGCTAAAATTGGGGACACCAGACTGATCTTCGTTTGTTCGCCCAACAACCCAACAGCTAACGAGGCTACCTGGGGTGAGTTAGAAAGCTTACTACAAAACACATCTGCACTGGTGATCGTTGATGAGGCTTACGTTGAATTCGGAGGCCAAAGCTGTCTTCCATTGATGGATAAGTATACTAATTTAGCTGTAATGCGTAGTTTCTCCAAATCCTTCGGGCTGGCCGGATTGAGAGTAGGCTATCTAATTGCCCACCCTACCGTTATAGACCAAATGAGCAGGGTAAAACAGCCTTTTAATATAAACAGCTTCTCTCAAAAAGCGGCCCTGGCTGTACTGGAACACCTACCTCTTTTTAAGGAATTAATAGCCGATATGGTGTACAAACGTGACTACCTGTGGAAACAAATGAACAATATGAGAGAAATCGAAGTTTTAGAAACTATAACAAATTTTATTACTTTTAAGACCGCACTATCGGCAGAAGAGATACATCAACAACTAATTAAGCAAGGAGTTCTGATTCGTAACATTAGCGGGCCGGGACTGGAAAACTATTTGCGTGTATCTGTAGGTACAGATGATGAAAATAAAACCTTCTTAGAATCCTTACTTAACGTGGTGGGGTAATTTCTTTTTTTTCCTGTGAAATGGGGTGCATGGAATTGAGCGAAAAGCGCATAGCAGAAATTAACCGCAATACAACCGAAACCCAAATATCGATAGGCTTGGATTTGGACGGCACCGGAAAATACAATGTAGATTCAAGTGTCCCTTTCCTCGACCACATGCTGAGCTTGTTTGCCAAACATAGTAATTTTGACTTGAATTTACAGGCCAGGGGCGATATACATATTGATTACCACCACACTGTGGAAGATATAGGAATTTGTATGGGAAAGGCTATTGACAGCTGTCTAGAGAATAAAAAGGGTATATGCCGCTACGGGCACTCCATAACACCCATGGATGAAGCACTGGTTTTAATCGCCGCTGACATAAGCGGCAGAGCTTTTCTAGCTTATGACGTGGAGTTTCCATCCATGCAGGTAGGCAATTTTGATATCGAATTAGTAGAAGAGTTTTTGCGGGCTTTTGCCCAGAATGCAAAAATAACCCTGCACGTAAAAAAACTTGCGGGAAGGAATTGTCATCATATCATAGAAGGCATATTTAAAGGATTGGGACGGTCACTCAGTCAAGCAACAAAATTAGGCCAGCAAAACGGGATACCGTCCACTAAAGGAATACTGTAAAGAAGATTATCCTAAAAAAAAATTTATAATGAACACGCCGGTCAACTAGCGTAAGAGATTCTCCAGCCTGGTTTCAAGGCATGAAAGTAGGTTATAAATTTTGATCACTATCATTGATTACGGTATGGGCAACCTGCGCAGCGTAAAAAAAGGATTTGAGAAATGTGGTTATTCTGCAGTAATCAGCCATGACCCCGATGCGGCAAGAAAGGCGTCCGCCTTAGTTATTCCGGGTGTCGGTGCTTTTGGCGATGCCATGTCAAATCTGCGCACTTCAGGCATGGATCAAGTAATTTTAGAGGCATGCCACCAGCATAAGCCTCTGCTTGGTCTTTGTCTCGGGCAGCAGCTTCTTTTTACAACCAGCGAGGAATGGGGCATAACTGAAGGACTGGGCATTTTCCCGGGCAAGGTTCGCCGCCTCCCGCCGGGGCAAATAATTCCACATATGGGATGGAACCAAGTAGAGGCTGCTAAGCCTACTCAACTGCTGAAAGATATACCTGATCAATCTGCATTTTACTTTGTCCATTCATACTATGTAGATCCTGAGGATCAGGAAATAATTATTGGTCGTACCGATTATGGTATTAAATTTGCTTCCATAGTTGGAAGAGATAATATTTTTGGCATACAGTTTCACCCGGAAAAAAGCAGTGTCTTGGGCCTGCGTATTTTGCGAAACTTTGGGGGGTTGGTGGCAAAATGTTAATAATCCCGGCAATAGACCTGCGGGCTGGGAAATGCGTGCGCTTGGTAGAAGGAAGACTGGACAGAGAGACAGTTTATTCTGATGAACCCGCAACCGTAGCAAAGCTTTGGGAGAAAATGGGTGCAGAGTGCCTGCACGTTGTTGATTTGGACGGAGCATTTACCGGAACACCTAAAAACCTGGATGTAATCAGCGAAATAATTAATTCAGTTAATATCCCCGTACAAATTGGAGGGGGTATCAGGGATATTGGAACCGTTGATAAACTCCTGGAACTGGGCGCTTCCCGCGTGATACTGGGAACAGTAGCAATACTGAATCCAGATTTGGTTGAGGAAATCTGTAATCGGCACGGTGAGCGTATCGTTTTAGGGCTTGACGCCAGAAACGGTAAGGTGGCTATTGAAGGATGGGGTTTAACCGCCGAAAAAGAAGCTGTGGATTTAGCATTAGAGATGAAACAAAAAGGCATACAGCGCATTATTTTTACGGATATATGGCGGGATGGCACCCTAAAGGGGCCTAATTTAGAGGCCATCAAGGACATTGCTGAATCCACTAACTTAAAACTAATAGCCTCCGGGGGTATATCCACTATCAAGGATATTCATTCGCTTAAAGAAATGGAAAACCTGGGCGTAGAAGGAGTTATTGTCGGTAAGGCTCTTTATGCTGGAACCGTAGATCTTGAAGAAGCACTGACCATCGCCAGCAGCGAAAGGGCGCACATATGTTAACGAAAAGAATCATACCCTGCCTGGATGTTGCCGGCGGTAGGGTGGTCAAAGGTACTAATTTTGTTAACCTTCGTGATGCCGGAGACCCGGTGGAATTAGCTGCTTTGTACGACCAGCAAGGAGCGGATGAACTGATATTCTTAGATATTACTGCCTCGCATGAAAACAGAAAAACAACTCTGGATATGGTTTACCGTACCGCGGCAGAGGTATTTATTCCTTATACTGTGGGCGGCGGCATTAGCACCCTGGAGGATATAAGAGTTACCCTGAACGCTGGTGCCGATAAGGTGTCGATCAATACTGCCGCCGTAAAAAATCCTGATATTATCAGTGATGCATCAATTCGATTCGGAAGCCAATGTATAGTGGTAGCTATCGACGCCCGCCGGGTGGGCCAAGACAAATGGGAAGTATATACCCACGGAGGCCGGAAAATCACGGGAATAGATGTCATTGAATGGGCACACCGGGTAGAGCAATTAGGGGCAGGGGAAATACTGCTCACTAGTATGGACCGGGATGGGACAAAATCCGGTTTTGATATTCCATTGACGAGGAACGTAGCTCGTGCAGTGAATATTCCTGTTATCGCTTCGGGCGGTGTAGGCAACCTGGAACATATTAAAGATGGACTGACCGCCGGTGAAGCCAGTGCAGCGTTGGCCGCATCCATATTCCACTTTAGAGAATATACCATGGAAGAAACCAAAAAGTATTTGCTTTCACATCAAATACCGGTAAGAATGCCGGCGGCAAATACTGATTTACACTAATTATTGAAGCTAAATGGGGGCAAAATGCATGCAATTTAACGTGGACAAGCTTAAATTCGATGAAGCCGGGCTTATTCCTGCCATTGTACAGGACACAAACAGTGGCGAGGTTTTAATGATGGCCTACATGAATAAAGAAGCCGTGATAAAAACTCTGTCAACAGGCGAAACCTGGTTCTGGAGCCGTAGTAGGCAAAAATTCTGGCACAAAGGTGAGTCCTCAGGCAATGTACAGAAAGTAAATGAGGTAACCTTTGACTGCGATGCCGATACCCTTTTGGTGCAGGTGGAGCAGAAAGACGCTGCCTGTCACGAAGGCTATTACAGCTGCTTTCACAATAGAATAGAAACTGACGGCAAAGTTACCGTTAAAGGTGAACAGATTTTTGACCCGGAGGAAGTATACGGTAAAAAAAAGTAGTAACAGAGTCTGAAAGCCAAAGCGTGATTACTGAGCTTTATGGGATTGTGAGGACCAGGTATTTAGAACGCCCGCAAGGATCTTACACCACTTACCTGTTCACAGAAGGTACCGATAAGATATTGAAAAAAGTTGGAGAAGAAGCGACCGAAGTTATACTGGCAGCGAAAAACAATGATCATGTTAACTTGATACATGAATACGCTGATTTAACTTATCATCTACTGGTACTACTGGTAGCTCAAGGAGTAAACCCCGAAGAAGTCGTCAGCGAACTAAAAAGAAGAGCAAAATGATCTCACGGCCGGGGACTGTACCCGGCTGTTCTTTTTGTTACCCTGTCCTTAAAATTCTTGTTATGATATAATCTACCATAGTTTTTTGCTTAGACATCATTGGTGCATCATTAGGAGGACTTTTTGAATGGATATTTTGACAGGTCTAAATGACAGTCAAGCACAAGCGGTGCAGAACACCGAAGGCCCTCTGTTGGTCTTGGCCGGGGCCGGATCCGGTAAAACAAAAGTGCTTACCACCCGTATTGCTTATCTGATACAGCACAAGAACATATCTCCCCGTAACGTACTGGCCATAACATTTACCAACAAAGCTGCCAGCGAAATGAAAGCAAGGGTGGGAAATATGATTCCCTACGAGGTCCAAGACCTATGGGTTTCAACCTTTCACGCGGCATGTTTACGCATACTAAGAATGCAGTCCAGTTTTATGGGTTATGCAAAGAATTTTGTTATTTATGATGAAACTGATCGCAAAACTTTGGTCAAGGAATGCCTAAAAGAGTTAAATTTAGACGAAAAAAAATTCCCACCCCGGGCCATTGCCGTGGGAATTTCCACAGCCAAAAATAGCCTTAAGACCGCCTCGGAATTCCAGGCTACGGCAAGAGACTTTTACCAGGAAACTGTTTCCGATGTGTACACTCTATACGAAAAAAAAATGAAGCAAAACAATGCCGTGGACTTCGACGATTTAATAATGATTACCGTAAAGTTATTACAATCTAACGAATCTGTTTTAGCTTATTATCAAAATAAATTTCGGTATATTCTTGTCGATGAATACCAAGACACCAATCATGCTCAATACATTCTAATAAGCCTATTGGCCCGTAAATATCGTAATTTGTGTGTAGTAGGTGACCCCGATCAGAGTATTTACCGTTTCCGGGGAGCTGATATGCAAAATATACTGGACTTTGAAAAAGATTATCCGGAAGCCTGTGTTATCCTTTTGGAACAGAACTACCGTTCCACTGGAACCATCTTGGAAACTGCCAACCGGGTAATCAAGAATAACATGGGCCGTAAGGAAAAAGCCCTGTGGACTGAGGGGCCCTTCGGAGAACCCATAGTTGTTTACACCGGTTACAATGAGCATGCAGAAGCTCAATTTGTGGTCAACAGGATCATGCGGCTTAGGGATAAAGGACATGCTTATAAAGATATGTCTATCCTCTACCGTACTCACGCTCAATCAAGGGTTTTAGAGGAAAAACTGCTATACGCCGGAATTAGTTACAATATGGTCGGTGGTCATAAATTCTATGACCGTAAAGAAATTAAGGACCTATTAGCATACTTAAGACTGCTAGCTAACCCCGCTGATCAAATTGGACTCAGGAGGATTATCAACGTACCCAAAAGGGGTATCGGTGCCGCGTCAATAGAAAAAATAATTGATTACGCCGGTGCCCTGGAAAATAATTTGATTAACGTTCTCCTTAAGACGGGAGACATTAAAGGATTGGCAACAAAACCCCGTAACGCCGCCATTAATTTAGGAGAAACATTGCAAACTATAAGGGATAATCAATATGACCTGAGCATTACAAGCATTGTTGAAGAAACTCTGTCCCGCACCGGTTATCAAAAGGCCCTTGAAGAAGAGAATACCGTGGAATCTCGCACGCGCTTGGAAAATTTACAAGAATTCATGTCAGTAACCCGTGAATTTGACCGGGAACATCCGGGTGATACTCTGGAGGAGTTTTTGTCCGGGCTGGCTCTGGTTGCGGATATAGATAGTTACCAAGAAAACAATGATCAGGTGACTATGATGACCCTGCACAGTGCTAAAGGACTTGAATTCCCCATTATTTTTCTGGTTGGTCTAGAGGAAGGAGTCTTTCCCCATTCCCGCAGCCTGCAGGAACCTAAAGAAATGGAAGAAGAACGACGTCTTTGTTACGTGGGAATCACCAGGGCCAGGGAGCGACTTTACATTACTCACTGCCAGCAAAGAACGCTGTACGGGTACACTAAATCTAATAAGGCATCAAGGTTTCTGGATGAATTACCCCCTGAATATTTAACCACAAGAGACCCTTTAGACAAAGATCTAACGGGACTGGAGCTTTCCACCAAGCAAAATTCTCCCGCAGCCGACACACTTTTTAATCCGGGTGACCGGGTACATCATCGTAAGTGGGGGGATGGTGTTATTAAAGACGTTAGGGGCAAAGGCAATACACAGGAAATAAAAGTTGAATTTCCCGGCCTGGGAATAAAAACCTTATTATCTAAATATGCCCCTCTGCAGAAATATGGTTAGTTCTACCGATGGTTTATGTACATTTCACCGTAAAAGTTTGGAGGTGCTTCCCGGGTGACCGTTTCTGATAACATTCGTAACCGGGCTGAACAACTGCGTAAACAAATAAACCGCCATAACCACATGTACTACGTGTTGGACAAGCCGGAAATTGCGGATAGCCAATTTGATGCCTTAATGCAAGAGCTTATAAATTTGGAGCAAAAATATCCTAAACTGGTCACACCCGATTCACCTACCCAAAGGGTAGGTGGCAGCCCAAGGGAAGGTTTGAGCACGGTAAAACACCGTATGCCTATGCTCAGCCTGGGAAATGCTTTCCAGGAGCCTGAACTAAAAGATTTTGACAGCCGAGTTAAATCCAGTGCTCAGGATGAAAAGATTGCATACGTTGCTGAATTGAAAATTGACGGGCTTGCTGTATCCCTTCTCTATGAAAATGGTCTCTTCGTTCAGGGAGCCACCAGGGGGGACGGAGAAACCGGAGAAGATATCACATCCAATTTAAAAACCATTCCCAGCATCCCCTTACGCCTAAAGAATGACGTAACCATGGAGGTACGAGGCGAGGTTTACATGCCCAAAAGCGCCTTTGTACAACTTAACACATATAGGAAAGAAAAAGGAAAGCCCCTTTTTGCTAACCCTCGTAATGCAGCAGCCGGATCATTACGGCAACTGGACCCGGTGGTCACTGCCTCCAGGAATTTACAAATCTTTACTTACGGCACCGGATATGCCGAGACCGGAAGTTTTAAAACCCATCACCAGTTATTAGGGTTTTTGACAGAACAAGGCTTTCGCGTTAACCCGCATTATCAGTTATGCGTGGATATTGACGAGGTGATAAGCTATTGCAAAATTTGGGAGGAAAAGCGTCACCAGCTTGAATATACCATTGACGGAATGGTAATCAAGATAAACTCTTTACTTCAACAGAGTAACTTGGGATCAACATTTAAAAGCCCGCGCTGGGCCATAGCTTTTAAATTTCCACCGGAGGAAGCGGTTACCCAAATAAAAGACATCATTGTACGTGTGGGACGCACCGGGGTTTTAACCCCAACGGCAATCTTAGAGCCCGTTCTACTCGCGGGCACCACTGTCAGCAGGGCAACCTTACATAACGAGGATTTTATTGAAACCAAGGATATCCGCATTGGGGATACAGTCATAGTGCATAAGGCAGGAGATATCATTCCTGAGGTAGTTCAGGTTAAAAAAGACCGCCGCACAGGTCACGAGCATACCTTTCAAATTCCAGGTGAGTGTCCCGAATGCGGTGCTACTGTTCTTCGCCAGGAGGAAGAGGCTGCTGCCCGCTGTACAGGTGCAACTTGCCCCGCTCAGGTGAGAGAGGGACTCATACATTTTGTTTCCCGCAGTGCTATGGATATCGTAGGGTTAGGTCCTGCCATCCTTAACCAGCTGATAGACAGCAATCTGGTTAAGGACGCTGCTGACCTGTATCAATTACAGAAAGAAGATTTATTAGCACTGGAAAGAATGGGAGAGAAATCGGCTCAAAACCTTTTGGAGGCCATTGATAAAAGTCGAAGTAATCCTTTATACAGATTAATTTTCGGCCTTGGTATTCGTCACGTGGGAGAACGTGCTGCCAAGCTTTTAGCCGGAGAATTCGGTTCCATTGATAACCTGATAATGGCATCCGAAGCAGAGCTTATAGAAATATCTGAAATTGGCCCGGCCATTGCCGAAAGCGTTGTTACATTTTTTGAGCAAGAACAAAACCGGGGTCTGGTGAAAAGATTGCAGCAGAGCGGGGTAAATACAGAGTCCAAACAGGAAGAAGTCAATAAAGACGAACCGCGCCTGCAAGGCACAACATTTGTACTAACCGGAACTCTCAGTGAATTGACGCGACAAGAGGCCAAAGAAAAAATAGAATCCCTGGGGGGCAAGGTATCATCAAGTGTTAGCAGCAGCACTGGCTACTTGGTGGCAGGTGAGAAACCGGGGAGTAAGTACCAAAAGGCCAAAGAATTAGGTATTACCATTCTGGATGAAGAAGGTTTAAACAACCTTTTAAAAGAATAACCGGCGGTAGTAGAGCCCAGTGCAGGTGTTACTACGCATAAAGGTTTTCTTGCACCGGTAATTCACCGTGAGTTATAATATTGACAGTTTTTATAGATTAAGGAAGGTGTTAGCATGATCAATAAATCTGACGTTGAACACGTAGCCTTGCTGGCCCGCTTGGAATTGAGCGAAGAGGAAAAAGAATTGTATACTAAACAACTAAGCGACATTTTAGAGCATGCCCAAACATTAAACAAGCTGGATACCGAAAATGTCCTTCCCACTGCCCACGTTCTTCCTTTGAAAAATGTATTCAGAGAAGACGAAGTGGGAGATCACTTAGATACTGAAAAGGCTTTATCTAACGCACCTGACAAAGAAGAAAATTTCTTCCGTGTACCAAAAATAGTTTAGTGTAAGGGGGCTTAGAATTGGAATTGTACCAACTGACAGCACACCGTCTGCACAAGATGCTGGTGAATAAAAAAGTCAGTTCTGAAGAGATTACACAATCAGTATTGAATAGAATTAGCGCGGTGGATGAACAAGTAGGGTCCTATGTAACCGTTCTGGAGGATGCGGCCTTGGAAACGGCCCGCAAGGTTGACCGCAAGATAAAAGATGGCACCCGTATTCACCCTATGACAGGTATACCCATTGCCATAAAAGATAACATGTGCACTGAGGGTATTCGCACAACTTGTTCTTCTCGCATTCTTTATAACTACATGCCTCCATATAACGCAACTGTAATAGAGCGTTTGGGTGAAGTGGACGCAGTAATGATAGGAAAAACTAACATGGATGAATTTGCCATGGGTTCCTCCTGTGAAAATTCAGCCTTTTTCCCCACCTGTAACCCGTGGTCAACAGATAGGGTTGCCGGTGGATCCAGTGGCGGGTCATCAGCCGCCGTGGCTGCTGATGAGGCTATAGTAGCACTAGGCTCAGACACCGGCGGGTCAATTCGCCTTCCGGCAGCCTATTGTGGCGTTGTCGGAATGAAACCAACCTATGGCGCTGTTTCCCGGTATGGCCTGATAGCCTTCGCTTCTTCATTGGACCAAATAGGACCGTTGGGAAAAGATGTGAAGGACTGTGCGCTGCTAATGAATGTTATTTGCGGACACGATCCCATGGATTCCACCTCGGTAAAATATGATGTTCCTGACTATACAACTTTCCTTACTAATGACGTTAAAGGATTGAAGATTGGTATTCCCCAGGAATATATGGGCGAAGGTATTGATGCGGAAATTAAAAATTCTATTCAACAGGCTGCTGAAAAAATGGCCTCTCTTGGGGCAGAGGTAGAGGAGACCAGCTTACCTCACACGAAACACGGGTTGTCTGCTTATTACCTGATCGCCCCGGCGGAAGCAAGTTCCAACTTGGCCCGCTATGACGGTGTTCGCTACGGCTACCGTGCTCAAGGACCTGAAGATGTAATTGAAATGTTTAAAAAGACTAGGAGTGAAGGCTTTGGGCCGGAAGTTAAAAGACGCATTATGCTTGGTACATATGCTCTTTCAGCTGGCTATTACGATGCCTACTACAATAAGGCATTAAAAGTTCGTACGCTGATCAAGCAAGACTTTGATGCTGCCTTTGAAAAATACGATGTCTTATTGTCACCTACAAGTCCCATACTACCCTTTAGGCGGGGAGAAAAAGTGGATGACCCGCTACAAATGTATATGGTGGATATATGTACCCTGTCGGTAAACCTGGCCGGTATACCGGCTATTTCACTGCCTACAGGCATGGTCAATGACTTGCCCGTGGGATTACAGCTGATGGGTAAACCATTTGACGAAGGAACACTATTACGTGCCGCCTACACATTTGAACAAAACACAGTCCACCACGAAAATAAGCCGAGCATATAAAGGGGTGACATGTATGACCCAGTATGAAACAATTATCGGTTTAGAAGTACACGTAGAATTAAAAACAAATACTAAAATCTTTTGTAGCTGCAGCACCGAATTTGGAGCAGAGCCAAACCACCACGTTTGTCCTGTCTGTATGGGTTTACCGGGAGTACTTCCGGTTTTAAATAAAAAGGTGGTAGAGTACGGTATTTTAGCAGGATTGGCTTTGAATTGCCAAATTGCTGATTTCTCTAAGTTTGACCGCAAGAATTACTTTTATCCCGATCTGCCCAAGGCATTCCAGGTATCCCAATTTGACCTGCCCCTGGCAGAGAACGGGTACCTGGAGTTCGATACCGATACGGGTGAAAAAAGAGTAGGGATTACTCGCATTCACATGGAAGAGGATGCAGGAAAACTTGTACACCAGGGTTCAATTTCCACCACAACTTATTCACTGGTGGACTACAATCGTACCGGAGTACCTTTAATAGAAATAGTTTCCGAACCTGATATGCGCTCCCCGGAAGAGGCAAAGGCTTACGTAGAAAAGCTAAAAGCCATAATACAGTACACCGATGTAAGTGACTGCAAAATGCAAGAAGGATCTTTGCGGTGCGACGCTAACGTTTCTATCAGGCCCCAAGGAAACATAGAATTTGGAACTAAAGTAGAAATTAAAAATTTAAATTCTTTTAAATCTTTGCAGCGTGCCCTGGAATACGAAATAGAGAGACAAATTGAAGTTTTAGAAGATAATGGTGAAATAGTACAGGAAACCCGAACTTGGGATGAAGATAAGGGTATAACCCTGGCTCTTCGTAGCAAGGAAGAAGCCCATGACTACAGGTATTTCCCGGAACCGGACCTGGTCCCGGTGGTAATATCAAGAGAGTGGGTTGACTCGATTAAACAGCACCTACCGGAGTTACCGGACCAAAAAAAGCGCCGCTATATGGAACAGTATGGTCTGCCACCTTATGATGCCAATGTAATTACGGTCTCCAAAGATGTCGCTTCTTATTTTGAAGAATGTACCAGTAATTACCCCGACGCAAAGTCCATTAGCAATTGGATCATGGGAGACCTTACGCGTTTACTAAATTCCCATAACATGGGTATCAAAGAGTGCAGCATTAAACCCCAACAGCTTGTTGAAATGTTAAAGCTTTTGGACAATGGTACTATAAGCGGCAAAATAGCCAAGACAGTTTTTGAGGCAATGTTCGAGACTGGTAAAGACCCGGGTGTCATTGTAGAAGAAAAAGGACTGGTGCAAATTTCTGACGCATCTGCCATAGAAGGCATTATAGACAGAGCCATTGAGGGGAACCCCAAATCAGTGGAAGATTACAAAAAAGGAAAGAAAAAAGCAATAGGCTTTTTGGTTGGACAAGTGATGAAGGCCTCAAAAGGCAAAGCCAATCCACAGGTAGTAAATGAAATTCTACAAAATAAACTGGACCATATGTAAAAGAAAGCAGGGTACTGTTACCCTGCTTTCTTTTTAAGAGGTAGTGGAGAAGTTATTTACTGGGCTATATATACTTTTGCATTTAGGCTTTTTCTGCTGTGCTATCAACATTTACAGGAATTGCCTTTGGAGACTTGGTGATAAAAGTCAAACCGGCTGCCACCAAAAGCAGTACACCAGAAATGGTATAACTTCCCGCATAGCCACCGGTAAGGTCAGCCGCGCGACCGCCAATGATGGGACCGATCAGGGCTGCGGCACCCCAGGCAGTAAACACTATGCCGTAGTTAAAACCGGCGTTTTTAAGCCCAAAGTAATCGAAAGTTGCGGACGGGAACAGAGATAGCAATGAACCGTAAGCCATACCTGTAAGCAGCGATCCGATCAACAGCAGCGCTGGGTTACTGTACGTGATAAAGAGGAACATGTTCGCTGCCTGCACTATAAATACCAGGCGCATGGTATTGGTACGCCCCAAGCTGTCTGACAGGTAACCGGCTACAATCCTACCGCCGGCGTTACCAATAGCCAGAACCGCCACCAGTATAAATCCCCACTCAATACCACCTTGGATTTGAGAAATCTTTGACAGGTGTCCGATAATCAATAATCCGGCAGAAGCAGCAAAACAATACATGATCCAAAGTAAATAGAACTGCGGTGTAGCTAACATTTCCTTGGCGGAATAATCTCTGCCGGAACTTGCAGCCCCACCAGCTTTCTTTGGTGCCGGGTCACCGTGGGGAACATACCCCTGAGGCGGAACCGACAACAGCTGAGCAAGAATACAAATGATGGCAAGAAACATTATGCCTTCAATGAAAAACGCTCTTTGGATCCCAAAGTTAGTCATAAAGTAACTAGTCATGGGAGCAATGTAAACAGATGCTAAGCCAAAGCCGGCAACGACTAAACCAGAGATCTGTCCCTTTCTATGCGGGTGAAACCACTTTACAGCCGCCGGGGTAGGAGCAGCATAACCAAAGCCCATACCAGCACCTAGAATAATACCGAATCCAACGGTTGTCATCGCTATTGAACTTGAGGTTCCGGCTATAATCATACCGGCACCTGCCAATAAACCACCAATTGTTGCTACAGCCCGCGGGCCCATCTTATCAACCATACGTCCGGCAGGCACCATACACAGGGCAAAAATCACACAAGCGATTGTATAAGGAAGGGCAGACTCTGTTTTAGTCCAGCCCATCTGGTCAACCAGAGCTTTAGCAAAAACACTCCATGTGTACAAGACCCCTAGGGCAAGGTTGATTCCTGTACCGGCAAAGGTAACAGTCCAGGCTTTCCCCGGGTTAGGTGGCAGTTGATTCATTGAGAGCACCTCCAAAAATATATTAATCTGTCACAATTTTCTGATTACTTGTTACATGTAACACCCCCGATGCAATTTTTTTCGTCTGGGTACTTTATGTGTTATTATTGTAGTATAATTGGTACCATAAGACTAACTTTTATCGGCTAACTACCCTAATTAACCAGCTAACGGTTGACTGGTTTAGCAAGCGAACATCCGGGCTCCTACAAAGTTGACCTTAGACCGTTCAAGCACATATTTCTACCACTTCCTTTCAAAATTGATAACATAATGGCATTTGTATACTGTATTTTACAATCTTGAACCTTTTCACTCCTTTGTTAATGTGATACCCTTAGTGTAAGGATTTCTGTCCTTTTAAATAGCAAAACCAATAAAAGGGGTTGATGTACACTAAATGGTTGAAAATTTAACTACCAAACCAATAACCATTGTGGATACTACCCTCCGAGATGGGGAACAAACTGCGGGGGTAGTTTTTGCGAACAGAGAAAAAGTCAGAGTGGCAAAATTACTTGATGAAATAGGGGTCCACCAGTTGGAAGTGGGTATTCCCATTATGGGTGGCGACGAGGAAAAAGCCATCAAAAAGATATGCCAGGCCGGCCTCAAAGCCAGTATAATGGGGTGGAACCGTCCGGTGATCAAAGACATAGAGGCTTCCCTACGATGCGGTGTGGATTCCGTAGCCATATCTATCTCTACATCGGACATCCATATCAAGCATAAGCTTCGCACTTCCAGGGAATGGGTGTTGGAGCATATGGCCAAAGCAGTTGAATTTGCTGCTAAAGAAGGCGTCTATATCTCGGTTAACGCTGAGGATGCGTCACGTAGTGACCATGAATTTCTAGCTGAGTTTGCCAAAGTAGCTAAGCAGGCCGGCGGTAACAGGCTTCGCTATTGTGATACAGTAGGGATTTTAACACCGAACTCCACCTACAAAAACATAAGGTCCATCATAGATCAGGTAGACATAGATATTGAAATGCATACTCATAATGACTTTGGTATGGCTACCGCCAATGCTCTAGAGGGTATTAGGGCCGGCGCCACTCATGTGGGAGTTACGGTAATCGGTCTCGGAGAGCGCGCAGGTAACGCCGCCTTAGAGGAAGTTGCTATGGCACTGAAGCACCTTTATAAAATTGATTTGGATCTCAAACACGAAATGTTCCTGGAAGTAGCAGAGTACGTGTCTCGTGCTTCCGGGCGTGAACTACCTACCTGGAAAGCTATCGTGGGATCTAACATGTTTGCTCATGAATCGGGCATACACGCCGACGGCACTTTGAAAAACCCAAAAACTTATGAGGCCTTCATGCCTGAAGAAGTAGGTCTTTTAAGGCAAATTGTGGTGGGTAAACACTCCGGCACAGCAGCACTTAAGAATAAATACGCCGAGTTCGGCATCAGACTTACCGAGCACCAGGCTGAGGAGCTATTACCCACGATCCGCTCATATACTGTATCACTCAAAAGGCCGTTATTTGATAAGGAGTTAATGTACATCTTTGATGATTACTTTGGTGGAAAGAGGGGTTAAGTTTTGGGCCAGACTATAATAGAAAAAATATTATCAAAACACAGTGGACTGACTGCAAAAGCTAACGATATCGTAGTGGCCCAGGTTGATTTCATCATGGGTCAAGACGGAACCTCACCTCTGGCTATAAGAGCCTTCGAAAATATGGACGGCAAAGAGGTTTTCGATCCTCAGAAGGTTGCCCTGGTTATCGACCACAGCTCCCCAAGTCCCAATGACGGAGTATCGGCTTTACACAAGTTGATGCGTGAGTTCGCCCGGTCTAAGGGCGTGCATCTTTACGACATAGGTGAAGGAGTTTGTCATCAGGTAGTGCCTGAAAGCGGTAAAGTTGGCCCTGGGAGTTTGGTTATCGGGGCCGATTCCCACACCTGCACTTACGGTGCCTTAAACGCTTTTTCCACCGGCGTCGGGTCCACCGACCTGGCCGGTGGACTTGTGTCCGGCAAAATGTGGTTTAAAGTTCCTGAAACCATTAAATTCGTATGTCAAGGTGAACTGCCCCAGGGCGTCTATTCCAAGGACCTTATTCTTTACCTGATAGGTAATGTAACTGCTGACGGGGCCACCTATAAAGCCACAGAGTTCACAGGAGAGGCCATAAGCTGTCTTTCTATGGATGCCAGATTCACAATATCAAATATGGCCATAGAGATGGGAGCCAAGGCAGGGCTTATGGAAGCGGATGATACAACTTTCACCTGGCTTGATCGCTTTTCCGATACCAAATTTGAGCCGGTTGAGGCGGATTCAGATGCAACTTATGCGGAGACAAAAGAATTTGATGTGTCTGATCTAGAACCTCAAATAGCCAGGCCGCATACAGTGGACAATGTGTGTCCCGTTTCGGAAGTGGCGGACACACCCGTAAACCAAGCGGTACTAGGCACTTGTACCAACGGCCGGCTAGAAGACCTTCATGCGGCTGCCTCCATACTTAAGAACCGTAAAGTACACCCGGACGTAAGATTTGTTGTGGCACCGGCTTCCAAACTTATCTATCTGGAAGCAATGCGGGACGGTACCCTGCAAACATTGGTAGAGGCAGGAGCAGCAGTAGTTACACCGGGATGCGGCCCGTGTGTTGGAACCCATAACGGTGTTCCGTCAGATGGTGAAAATGTTATTTCTACTGCCAACCGTAATTTTAAAGGGAGAATGGGTAACAGTAAGGCATTTATCTACCTTGGTTCTCCCGTTACAGTAGCCGCTTCGGCCATAACAGGTAAAATTACCGATCCCAGAGACTTCATAAAGTAGGTGAAGAAATGATATTCAAAGGTACTACACATAAATTTGGCAATGACGTTAATACCGATTATATTATCGCGGGAAGATATAAATTTAAAACATTGGATATGAAAGAGCTGGCAAAACACGTGATGGAAGATCTGGACCCTGATTTTTACAACAAAATTAACGCGGGCGATTTTATTGTAGGAGGCAGCAACTTTGGCTGCGGATCCTCCCGGGAACAAGCTCCACTGGCCATAAAACACGCCGATATCAGCGCCGTACTGGCAAAATCTTTTGCCCGGATTTTCTATCGTAATGCCATTAACACCGGTTTACCGGTGGTGGAATGTGATACCGACCTTATTGATGCAGGCGATGAATTAGAGGTTGACCTGGCCGGTGGCAATGTAATTAATAAAACTAAAGGACAAACTATACCGGCCAAACCACTGCCACCTGTTATGATTAAAATTTTAAATGACGGGGGACTAGCTCCCCATTTTAAAAAATACGGTGGTTTTAATCTGTAGAATTAGAAGGAGGACCAGGTCGTGGCACATAAAGTAACACTTATACCCGGTGACGGCATTGGGCCTGAGATATCCCAGGCCGCACGGCGAGTAATTGATGCATCCGGTGTGGCCATAGATTGGGAAGTTGTAGAGGCCGGGGAAGCATTAATTGAAGAACACGGAACCCCACTTCCGCCATATGTGTTAGAATCCATCAAGAAAAATGGGATAGCTCTTAAAGGTCCTTTGACCACACCGATTGGAAAAGGTTTTAGGAGCGTCAATGTTACACTTAGGCAGGAGCTTGAGCTTTACGCCAACGTACGCCCTGCACGCAGTTTACCCGGAATTGCCTCCAGGTACGATAACGTAAACCTGGTAGTAGTAAGGGAGAATACAGAAGATCTTTATGCGGGTATCGAACATAATGTAGGAAAAGATGCAGCTGAAAGCATAAAGATCATCACCCGGGAGGCTTCGGAAAGGATCTGCAGGCATGCTTTTGACCTGGCCAGAAGCCAAGGAAGAAAAAAGGTTACCGCGGTACATAAAGCTAACATTATGAAGCTTTCCGACGGCTTATTCCTTGATTGTGCCCGCCGCATTGCCGAAGAATATGCCGATATCGAATTTGAAGACATGATAGTAGATGCCATGTGCATGAAGTTAGTACAATCTCCTGATAATTATGACGTTCTTGTTTTGCCCAACCTTTATGGTGACATAGTAAGTGATTTGTGTGCAGGTTTGGTAGGAGGTCTGGGCGTTGCGCCAGGGGCCAACATTGGCCTTAAAACGGCGGTTTTTGAGCCGGTGCACGGTAGCGCGCCCAAGCACGCCGGGAAAAACAGGGTAAATCCTTTGGCCATATTACTGAGCGGTATATTAATGCTGCAGCATTTAGAAGAGCACCAGGCTGCCGACAGTATAATGCACGCGGTTACAGCCGTACTTAATGAGAAACAGAAGGTTACCTACGACTTGGGCGGAAACGCCAGTACCAGTGAGATGGCAGATGCCATTATTGAAAAGCTACCGAAGTAAAAAAAAATCCAAGCCGGTTTCTCTAAATGAGAACCGGCCTTTTTTATTGTCCAGGAAAGTATACAAAAAAGGGGACTGGCTCTATTTTCGCTTTTCAAAAAAGGTGCCTGTCCCCTTTTTGTTTTTTAATGGCGCGCGTAAAGGAAACTGTTTTACGCGCTTTTTTTATGAATAAAATCCATAAAAAGTTAAAATAATATGCTTGTAACTCTAATTGGAAGAGAAGTAGGGAGGTGATAGCTATGAGTCACGCATCAAATTACGGATGGCGTGAACAATCAGGTGGAATGCGTTTAGCCGATATGCACGAAGCCCAAAATCCGGGAGGAGTTGTGGTTGACCCGCTACCAATTACCAGCGGGGAAGAAATAACCATCCTTTATAACGGTCTCTTACCTAATAATGGAGCGCAGGAAATACATTTACACGCCGGGTACGGCGAATCAAATAACTGGCACGATCTTATGGAAAGCAAAATGTCCCACACAGGGTGGGGTTTTGTAAAAACATTAGAAATTAAAGATGCTACTCAGTTTAATTTTTGTTTCCGTGATAATGCTTATAATTGGGATAACAATACCGGCCATAACTGGAGTTTTCAGATTCACAATGGTAAGCGACATTAAAAATGACGATCCCTGCCGGGCGTCCGGTAGGGATTTTTAGCATCCCGGGCAAGCTAAATATAAAAGGAGGCTCAGAGATGCGTGTTTTAATGCTTTCTTGGGAGTATCCCCCAAAAAGTGTGGGGGGACTAGCCCAGCACGTTTATGACCTCACCAGAGCACTAATCGATTTAAATCTTGAAGTTCACGTACTTACCTGCGGCACTCCTGGTGCCCCAGAATATGAAAAGATTAATAGAGTACATGTACATAGGGTAAATCCTTATAGTATATCATCTCCGGACTTTGTTACCTGGGTGGCTCAATTTAATGTAGCCATGCTGGAAAAAGCAATCCCTCTGATTAGGGATAACCGGTTTCACATTCTTCATGCCCACGATTGGCTCGTGGCGTATACAGCGAGAGCATTGAAACATTCCTGCAACCTACCGCTCGTCTGTACCATACATGCCACAGAGTGGGGACGCAATTACGGGCTTCACAATGATACCCAGCGCCACATAAGTGAGATTGAATGGTGGTTGACTTATGAATCGTGGCGGGTAATCTGCTGCAGTCAGTATATGAAAAGTGAACTGCAACACGTTTTTCAAGTTCCTAAGGACAAACTTAGAACGATTCCCAATGGTGTTAATCCAGAAAACTTCGCGGTCAAACAACATTCCACAGCCAGAGAAAACTTTGCTGCCCCAGACGAGAAAATAATTTTTTATGTTGGAAGGCTGGTAAGGGAGAAGGGTGTACAAGTTTTATTGGACGCTGCTCCCAAAGTACTGGCCAGGCACCCTAACACTAAGTTTATCATCGCCGGTAAAGGACCCCATGCAGATGCTTTAAGGCACCAGTGTGCACAGCTGAATATTACACACAGTGTTTATTTTACCGGTTATGTTGACGATAGTCTGCGCAACAGCTTGTATAGTTGGTCTGACATAGCAGTCTTCCCCAGTCTATATGAGCCCTTCGGCATCGTAGCACTTGAAGCTATGGCCGCCCGCACTCCGGTTATCATATCTGATACAGGTGGTTTAAGTGAAATCGTACTGCATGGTGTAGACGGCCTTAAATTCTATCCAGGTAACGCCAATTCGCTGGCCGACATGATATTGAGGATGATTTATGAACCGGGACTCGCAGAAAAACTGGAAAAACATGCTTATCAAAAGGTTAAACAGCACTTCAACTGGCAGCAGATTGCGGATGTCACTGTGAGTGTATACCGCGAAGTGTACCAGGCATTCGGTAATGCGATGTTTGACCAAAACAGGTCTAACTGGATCCCGGATAAATTTTATAAGTTTTTAAATAAACAATAAGCCAGGAGGTGTATATGGGTATGAAAGCCATAATCATGGCCGGCGGGGAAGGTTCCCGCCTGCGTCCATTAACTTGCGGCAGGCCTAAACCAATGGTTCCCGTGATTAATAAACCCATTATGTTGCATATTGTTAACCTGCTAAAAAAGCATGGTTTTAATAACATTGGGGTTACATTACAATACATGCCCGAGGCGATCCGTGATTATTTTGGCCAGGGTGCTTATAGCGGAGTAAATTTGCAATACTTTATTGAGGATGTTCCTCTGGGCACTGCAGGGAGTGTTAAAAATGCCAAGGAATTTCTCGATCAAACATTTATTGTGATTAGCGGCGATGCATTAACCGACCTGGATCTAACCCAGGCTGTCAACTTTCATAAGCAAAAGGGGGCCATTGCTACCCTTGTACTGACGCGAGTTGATGCTCCGCTTGAATACGGTGTGGTAATAACCGATGAGAGCGGCAGAGTTCGACAATTCCTTGAAAAGCCCAGTTGGGGTGAAGTATTCAGCGACACAGTGAATACCGGAATTTATGTCCTGGAACCGGAAGTTTTATCTTATTTCCAACAGCAACAAAAATTTGACTTTAGCAAAGACCTCTTTCCTTTATTGCTTGCCAAAGGTCTCCCTTTGTACGGTGTAACTTTGCCGGGATATTGGTGTGATATCGGAAACCTACAGCAGTATTTGCAGGCTCACAACGACATTCTATCCGGACAAGTAAAAATTAACATGCCCGGTCGCCAAATATCACCGGGCGTCTGGGTGGGAGAAAATACCGAAATACACCCATCTGCTAAAATTAACTCCCCGGTTTTAATCGGTGACGGGACAAAAGTAGGGGCCGAAGTAACAATAGACTCTTATTCGGTTGTCGGTGACTCTTGCATCATGGGAACAAACACATCAATTAAACGGAGTGTTTTTTGGAACAACGTGAATACGAGAGCTGCTGTATCTTCAAGCGGTGCTGTGATTGCCAGCCGGGTACAGCTACATAATAATGCCAGTGTATTCGAAGGCGCAGTTATTGGAAGTGACTGTATAATTAAAGAAAGAAGTTTAATCAAGCCGGATATTAAATTATGGCCCCAAAAGACAGTTGAGGCAGGTTCTATTGTGCAGAACAGTATCATTTGGGGCACCCGTCAACCAAAAAGAATATTCGGTTTAGAAGGAGTGTCCGGCCTGGTAAATATAGAACTAACACCGGAGTTTGTAACCAAGCTTGCAGCGGCGTATGCTTCTACTTTAGGCAGCGGGGCCAAAGTAGCGTTAAGCTGCGACACTTACACTGCTTCCGATTTATTTAAAAAAGCTGCATACTGCGGTTTACAATCGGCGGGAGTTGAAGTTATTGACCTGGGCACGGGAATAACACCAATGCATCGCTTTACTATAAGAAAATATAAATTCACCGGCGGTATCCACTTTAAACTCTCCCCGAGACAGCCTGATGCTGTTAACATAATTATAACCAACGAAAAAGGGAGCAATCTGTCTCGAAACAAGGAACGCAAAGTAGAAAATGTTATGGCCAGGGAGGACTTCAGACGGGCGGATACCAACAGCTTGCTAACCGGACGGTTTGTTCCTGCCGTTCCCGATGCCTACCTGGAATCAATATTACAAAAGATAGATAAAGTGTCAATCCTTAATGCCCACTATAAAGTAGTGGCAGCTTATGACCATACTACCCTGGACCGTTTTATTAAACCATTAAGTGAAAACCTTAATTTAGAACTAATATCTTTGGACTATGATCAGGAAACGCAAAGCTGGGCCAACCGCCAAAAAATTTTACCTCGGCTCACCCAAACCGTGGTTGAGCAAAAGGCTGCCATGGGCTTTGTTTTAGAATCAAATGCAGACAGAATTATACTGGTGGACGACCAGGGGGAAATAATACAGGAAGACCTTTTAACTGCTTTAATTGCATTACTTGCACTAAAATCACAGGATGGGCCGGTTATTGTCCCGGTAACAGCCACGAAGGCAATAGATTCTATGGCTGAAAAGTATGCTGGAAAGGTAGTACGAACCAAAACAGCTGTACAAGATTTCTTGGAACTCCTACTTAAGGAGGAAGATCGAGACGGCCGCAAAGAGGACTCTTTCTCCCAGTTTTTAATGAATTTTGATGGTCTTTTTGCACTGGGTAACCTTTTAGGATTTATGTCAGCACATAAGGTTACACTGGCAGACCTAAAGGATGAAATCCCTGCCTTCTTTATGGATAAAAAGGATGTATCCGTACCCTGGGAAGCTAAGGGCCGAGTTATTCGCAGACTTATTGGGGAAAAAACCGCAGGAGACATGGAACTGTTAGACGGAGTTAAGGTATTCCACCCGAATGGCTGGACACTTGTGTTACCCGATCCGGAAGAACCTGTTTGCAGGGTTTTTAGTGAAGGAGTCTCCATGGAAGTAGCCCAATCTTTATCAGATTTCTACATTGAGAAAATATCTAACATTGTAGGCGATAAAATATGCAAAAATGTTGTGGGTGACGAAAAAGGTGTCGGATAATCAAAAACTCCCGTGTGCTGTCACGGGAGTTTTTGATTATCCTATCTTCATTTTAATGAGCTTTACTGGTCCCCGTCCCACCGTGGGGAACCGGCTGCGGTTTAATAAGGGGACCACCGGTTGGAATTACTGTGCGCTCAAACACCGTATTCAAAACAACAGCGGCAGCAGTATACAAACCGAATAGCCCGGCGATGAGGAGGAACGGACCGGATACCATATGCAAGGACCGGGGTAACCAGGTCAAGTCCATCAAAGCAATTACCGGAACAGCTACATCAAGGGCCAGAACTACGCCCAGCAAACTTAAAGGAGCTTTGAAATAACCCGGTGTCCAGGTTAGTAATGCAATAGCCAGAGCCAACCAGGCCCAGCCGTCAATTCTGGCATCAATTGCCCATCCATTTATACCGGCAAAATATTTAAAGATAAGTTCAAGACCGGTAACGAGCATGAAAAAGGCAGAGAAAAAAGTAAAGATATTACCTCCGAGCACATTGCCGTGCTGTAACTCCATAACACCCGTGATAACCTGAACAACAAATCCGCCAATTAGCCAAATACCTAATAAAGGAATTGCTGATCCCTCGACTTGTCCTGTGTGTACAGCAAAAAACGTAAAGCATGCCATTGCAAGGGCAACTAAGCCAGCAGGGCCCGGGTTAGCCGCGTGTCCACTTGACATATAGATTACTCCTCCTTTGATTATCAATTTCAAAATTAATTCACGAACAAATTAGTCCAAGAAACTTTGATTTTTCACCTCCCCGCGCCCTTTTGTGAATGTTATGAATCTTGAAAAGATATATTGCAAAAATAGTATCATTTTTCAATATATTTACGCCAAATGATTGTTTTTAGGCGCCAGCGGTCAGGATTGGGGTTAAGCGGCAAGTGGGCATCTTTACACTGTCCCTTGTGTGTAAAACACGGTATACATAGTGTAAACTGATCCCGGCAGCACTGTTATAATAAAGATTTACAAAATGAAAAAGACCCGCGTATTCTCGGGTCTTTTGGCATACGTAAACAAGTGTTTACGCAGTATGGGTATTTTTATTATACTCACAACCATACAAGCGGTAATCAATATCTGAAAATATATTGTTTTTCCATTCTAATTCTGCTATCCATGGCTCTTCCAGCCGATTATATTTAACTTGTTCATAAAGACCGTTGAAATTTAACAAATGATTTTTGGTACGTTTTACAGCGTAATCAACCATTGTACCTGTACTCATGATGAAAGCCCAATCACTACTTTGGGCCAACAATAATTCCCTGGCCGCTTGCTTAAGGGCCCTAAGGAGCAATCCATCCGCTTTTGGGTACCGGTCGGCCATTTCCGTCATCCTATCTGACGCCATGTGTAGATGGCGATATATCCAGTCATTTGCCCTGCTCAGCCAGACTTCGTTGTATCCCTTGTTACCCCAACTGGAGGCACATGGTTTGACAACTTGGTTGCAGGGAAACATTTGCAAGTAGTCGCTGGGAGTAATCAGCTCCACGGAATCCTGATCGGTGTGAAACTTTCTCAATAAATTTTCAAGGAATAGTGGTCCCTCGAACCACCAGTGACCAAACAGCTCTGCATCATAAGGTGCTACTATCACCGGTGGACGATCCATAAGACTAGAAAGGTGAGCTACCTGATGTTCCCGGTTAAAAACGAAGTTTCCTGCGTGTTGAACGACCTTTTCCCACGCCCAATGGGGGTTGTAAGGTTGTTTCTCCTCTGTCCGTCCTGAGATTCGATGATACTTAATACCGGTATGGATTCGAATGCCGTCAGGGTGAATATATGGTTTAATATAGTCAAAATCCAGTTCATAACCAATATCGCGATAAAATTCCCGGTAATTAGCATCACCTGGATATCCTTCATCAGCACTCCATACTTGCTTGGAGGACTCCATATCCCTTCCAAACACTGCTACACCACTGGGACAAAAAACAGGTGCAAAAACTCCAAACCGAGGACGGTGAGAAGCGTAAAGTATCCCGTGCGTATCTGTAAAAAAGAATTTTATCCCAAACTCTTTCAAAATATCATCAATGCCTGAAGCATAAGCACACTCAGGGAGCCATATACCGCGGGGAGCCCTGCCAAAATATTTTTTGTGCAAATCAACGGCGGTACCTATCTGTGCTCTTACGGCGTTAGGATTGACCATCATAAGAGGTAAAAAACCATGGGTAGCGGCACAAGTGGTGATTTCTAGCCTTCCCTGTTCTTCCAACTGCTTAAAAGCATTTACCAGGTTGTTTCCGTATTGATCGCAAAATATATATTTTGTATGGTAAAACCTATCCCGGTACATCATGGCAGTGTCGTGGAAAGGTGTTCCCCGCGTACGTTGAACCTCTTTTTCTGCCAATTCGATAAGCTTATCAAGGTGTTTTGAATACCTATCCTGCAAAAGTTTGTCAACCAGCATAGATGCCAGAGGTGGGGAAACTGAAAGGGTTACCCTGTACGCAACTCCCTCCTCCACCAGTTTATTAAACGAATCTATTAACGGTATATAAGTCTCGGTTATGGCTTCAAACAGCCATCTTTCCTCTAAAAAATTTTCATGCTCCGGATGTCTTACATACGGTAGATGGGCGTGTAATACTAAACAAAAGTAACCTTTAGCCACTTTATCTCTCCTTTTAAACTAAAAATATAAATGTTTACTATTTATTTCCTATCTCCAGGACTGTCCCGCCCCGGGTGAACTAACACTAGGGGAAGTTACACCCGGAGAGCTAATTCCCAGTGGCATAACGCCTTTTTTTAGTCCCATCTGCTCGGCTAGCATGGGAGAACTCATGCCGTAAGAAACTCCACTAAGCGTACGGTAGACCCCCTCAATCCACATCCACTCTTCATCCAATACTTCCGAGAGGGATTCCCTGGGAGTAGTGACAATATTTGACCGCAAGAGGGTTATAAACCTTCCGTCCGCAAAAACCCTACCTAAGTCAACACAAAAGGTACTATTAGCCTTGCCAACGTTAATATGCCAATTGTCATCCTGGACCCCTAAATTAATATCCGTATAGCTGCTAGCATTTGTGCCGTTAAAATTATCTCCGGCCACTTCGTAAACACGTAAAACCGGTCTCGATGAATTCCATGCTTCCAGTCCGAAATTGGAATTAAATTCCTCCTGCTTTGTCGCTGAAACCTCCCAATAGGCATAAAGCCACTGGGGGTCGCGCACCAACAGAACCAAGCGGTCTACTCCGTATGCTTGTGGCAATTCGGGCTCCAGAGGCGGCGCGGGCCTTGGTTCCTCCGGTTTCCATGCTGGAATGGCTAATTCTTCCGCTAATTCTTCCTTAAACTGCAATGGGCGTTCTTCTGCCGTTCTTGACCGATGGCGCCTTAGCGGCCATAAAAAAACGGCCAGGAGCAAAACAGCAGCTCCGAGGACCAAAGTAAATACCAGATTCATGTAGTGCCCTCCTTCAGTTTTTATCGTTCTGTATAAATTATCGTTAAATCATGGAAGGAAATAATTCCTTTAAAAAAACATGTGTCGGGCATAATTTTATTAATCACCAACACTTTTTTTATTATTGCCAAGTGCTTGCGGGTTTATAAATAAAAATTTGACCATTTAGAAGGGAAAGCTTGTCTGAGGATTTAATAGAAGGAAATGTAAGACGATAACCTAACAAACAAAATAAAGCTTTTGCTTTTTTCACTTTACTTATGCACAATCAATATTAAAACCGGAGGTTATACTTTATGCACATCCTTCTACCTGATGATAAAATGATTATCAAGTTATTTGAGCAAGCACGCTCAATTGCCGTGGTTGGTCTGTCAAACAAGCCGGAAAGAGACAGTTTCAGAGTTTCTCAATATATGCAAAAAAAAGGCTACCGAATAATACCCGTGAATCCCAGAGTTAATAAGGTTTTAGGTGAGCAATCCTATTCAGATTTATTATCCGTTCCAGATACTATTGATATTGTAAACATTTTCAGACGAAGCGAACATGTACCCTCTATAGTGGCTGAAGCAATCAAGATTAATCCTATGGCAATTTGGCTACAGCTAGGCATTATTAACGAAGAAGCGGCTAAAACCGCGGAATTAAATGGTATTACTGTAGTCATGGATAAATGTATAATGGTAGAGCACCGAAGGTTAAAAGGATAAATAATGTGACAAATAAAACTTCTTTGTATCACAAATTAATAGGCATATTGACTAATACTTATCCGGACAACACTACCACCATGCTTAATTCCAAAACTCCCTTTGAACTTCTGATAGCGGTAATGTTATCGGCTCAATCCACTGATCGGCAAGTAAATAAAATTACCGCCCGATTATTCGAACGTTATTATAAACCCCAGCACTTTGCCAGACTACAACCTGAGCAGTTGGAACCATTAATAAAAGGTTGCGGTCTTTACAAAAATAAAAGTCGTAATATTATAAAAGCAAGTCAAATTCTGGTTAACGAACATAACTCCAGAGTACCTACAAGCATGGAGGAATTGACAAAGCTTCCGGGAGTAGGAAGAAAAACAGCCAATGTGGTCTTAAACGTTGCCTTTGGTCAACCAACCATGCCGGTTGATACGCATGTATCTAGAGTTACCAGGCGGTTGGGCTTAGCATATGGAGCTCACCCGGAACAAATAGAAAAGGAACTGCTGGATATTGTACCACCAGAGCAAAGAGGTGATTTCCACCACCGCATCATTGAACACGGTAGAACTATTTGCCGTGCCCGCAAACCGTTGTGCCAAAACTGTGTTTTTACCGGCTTTTGCTCGCATTACAAAAATTGAAATTTTAATTTTAAACGTCATGTGCAAGGTATAATAGTGCAGTGCGCATGGTTGATACGGTAAGGAGAGGAGTTAATAATTGCATATTGTACTAGTAGAACCAGAGATCCCAGGTAATACGGGAAACATATCCCGCACGTGCGCCATTACCGGCACAGAACTACACCTGGTCAAACCGCTTGGTTTTTCCGTTGATGACAAGCACCTGAAAAGGGCCGGGTTGGACTACTGGCACGACCTGGGAATTCATTATCACGAAAATTTTCAGGAAATTCTTGCACAATATAAAAATCACCGTTTTTTTTACGCGACAACAAAAGCAGCCAAAACTTATACCTCGGTAAAGTACGGAGAAAATGATTTTTTAGTTTTTGGTAAGGAAACCACAGGTTTACCAGAGTGGCTACTCTTAGCCAACAAGGACACCTGTATTCGTATACCTATGAAAACCAATGTTAGGTCATTAAATCTATCCAATTCCGTCGCTGTTATACTGTTTGAAGCTTTGAGACAGCAAGAATTTCCTGGCCTGACATGATATAATTGAGTAAGTACAATGTTAAAGAAAGGTAGGCACATATATGGATTTAACTCCGGAGATACTGCAAAGAAGACTCGAAAATAATGGCTATGTTGCAGAAAACGAACTGGCAACCACGGCTTTCCTGGCCTTACAATTAAAAAAGCCACTTCTTGTGGAAGGAGCTCCGGGCGTCGGCAAAACCGAGATTGCCAAGGTTTTAAGTAAAGTTTTAAACACTAATCTCATAAGATTACAATGTTATGAAGGTCTGGATGAAACCAAAGCTTTATATGAGTGGAATTACCAAAAACAGTTATTAAAAATCCAAATCATGAAAGAATCAGCAGCTTCCGAAGAGATTGAAAGCAACCTCTTTGGAGATGAATATTTGTTGGCGCGCCCTCTTTTACAAGCCATCAGGTCTAAGCACCAGGTAGTCTTGCTAATTGATGAGATAGACAAGGTAGAATCTGAGTTTGAAGCATTTCTATTTGAATTATTATCTGACTTTCAAGTCTCAATTCCCGAATTAGGTACGATCACCGCCACCCACATTCCGGTGGTAGTATTGACCAGCAACGGGGAAAGGGAACTATCCGATGGTCTCAAAAGGCGCTGCGTATACTTATACATTGACTATCCTTCCGTGAAAAAGGAATTGCAGATTCTGGCTATGAAAGAGCCCCACGCCGGGGATGCATTGCGTCAACAAATTGTTCAGGTGGTAAATTACATTCGACACAATCTTCACCTGCGTAAAAACCCCTCAATAGCAGAGACACTTGATTGGGCACGGGCCATTGCCGCTCTTCATTATGAAGTGCTGAACGAAGAGAATATCAGGCAAACATTAAACATACTGATAAAAAATCACGATGACCAGGAACTACTGTGGAAAGAAAAAGGATTAGAGGAGTTTTTAAAGTAAGCGAAGAATAAATAATATAAGCATTTTCTAAAACTTCAAACAAATAAGACAACTTAAATAATTTCGACTAAAAGGGGGTGGAAAAACCGTGCCACAGGAAAATAATATTTCCAAGACTTTTATCGCAGATACTGATGATTCACCCATTTTTAACTCAGTGCATAACATTTTTATCGCCATCGATGCCAGAGGACGAATTACCATATTTAACACAGCTTGCGAAGAAGCCTTTAACATAGCTTCAGAAAATGCTGTAGGCCGCCTTGTAACTGAAGTTGTACCTTATACAGGCCTGATTAAAGTATTAAAAACCGGTAAATCACATATTGGACGTAAATTCCTACTGGGTAATACCCTTTATATTGCCAACCGTACTCCTATCGTTCGCAAGGGAGCAATCGTTGGCGCAGTAGGGGTGGCGCAGGAAGCCAGTGAAATACAACAGCTTGCCGAAGAGAGGGATTATTACAAGCACATCGCCCTGGCAGGACAAACCATTGCACAGGAAGGTTTTGGTAAAAATAATCATTATTCCTGCTACAGAGGAAAACAATCCAATTGTCGTTATAACATTGAAAATCTTATTGGGTGCAGTGATCAAATGGAAGAGCTCAAGCATCTCATTCGCAAAGTGGGGAAAGGGCCTTCCAGCATTCTAATTACTGGGGAGAGTGGAACAGGAAAGGAATTGGTAGCACAAGCACTGCATACCCAATCAGCCCGCGGAAAACGAGCGTTCATTAGAGTTAATTGTGCCGCGGTACCGGAAAATCTCCTGGAGTCGGAGTTGTTTGGGTATAGAGAAGGAGCATTTACCGGGTCAAGAAAAGGTGGGCAAAAGGGCAAGTTTGAATTAGCCCATGGAGGAACTATACTACTGGATGAGATCGGAGATATGCCTTTATCTATGCAAGCTAAATTACTTCGAGTGCTGCAGGAAAAGGAAGTACAGCGGCTCGGAGATAGTAAGACCATTCCCATAGATGTTAGAGTAATTGCATCTACCAACCAGGATGTTATGGAAATGGTAAACAGCGGTACATTCCGTCAGGATCTTTATTACCGAATAAATGTAATTAATTTATGCCTTCCAACTCTTAGAGAAAGATTGGATGACCTGGACTTACTCGTTGATCATTTCATTAACAAATTCAATATAGAATTTGAATTGGAGATTAAAGGAGTAACAGAGGAGGTATGGAATCTTTTTGCAGCATATGGCTGGCCCGGCAATGTCCGGGAGTTAGAAAATATGATTGAAAGGGCTTTCAACCTCGTAGAAGGTAATTATATTGAGATAAAGCACCTTCCTAATTATATGCAAAGGAAAAAGGGAGAAGCCAAGCGGGATAATAATCACTTGCCGGTATTAGTTGAAGAAGTAGAAAAAAGGGCCCTGACAAGGGCGCTCAGTAATAGTAACGGCAATAAGGCCAGGGCTGCTAAAGAATTGGGTATTTCCCGCGCCTGGCTGTATAAAAAGTTAAAATACTATAACATTCAAATTCCCTAAAATCAAAAAGTCCTTCCTAAAAAATTAGGGGGGATTTTTTTTATTTGAAGTCGAAACAGTACAACCAGCCTTAATAATATGGTGGTGAAAAACAATGCCAATGAAAACTAAGGAACTAATTTTTTCATTACCTCAAAGAGACATTAGATTAAAGGTAGTAGCCGACATTGAGTCTTTAATCACTGACCCTGAAGATGAGGATAAAGTACCCTGCTGGGCCGATATATGGCCGGCGGCCAGAGGAGTGTCTTATTGGGTCTGGAAAAATGTTTCGTTTCATGGTGATGATTTACTGGAACTAGGTACGGGGCTCGGGTTGCCCGGTATTGTATGTGCGCTCAAAGGGGCCAACGTAACCTTTTCTGACTTCAACCAATCAGCCCTAACCCTGGCCTTGGAGAATGCAAGGATAAATGAAGCCCATAATGTAAACAGCTTCTTAGGTGATTGGCGCAAATTCAACTTAAAAAAGCGTTATCAATGGATTCTTTGCTCTGATGTAACATATGACCCCAAGCTTAATGCTTACTTACTGGATATTGTTAAACAAAACCTAAATCCCGGCGGGAACCTGCTGGTATCTCATCCTGCACGCCCGGCAACATTTGAGTTCATGAATAATTTACAGAAATTGTCGGGATGGAAACAATTTAACAGTGAAGTACCCATTACCATAGACGATCCGTATTTCCCCTATTATAATATTCATATCCACCATTGGAAGCAGTTGGTCTAATAGAAGCAGTTGGTCTAATAGAAGCAGTTGGTCTAATAGAAGCAGTTGGTCTAATAGAAGTAGTTAACCTATGAATAAAAGTAGCTGGCCTGAGAAAGAGGTGCAATGGGACATGTTTGTTCATTTACACGTACATACTGAATATAGTTTATTAGACGGGGCTGCCCGGATCCCTAAAACCGTACAAAAGGCGGTAGAATTAGGCATGCCTGCTCTCGCCATTACCGACCATGGTACAATGTTCGGAGTGGTAGATTTCTACAAAGAATGTAAAAATGCCGGCATAAAACCTATCCTTGGGTGTGAAGTATATGTTGCCCCGCGTACAATTGCCGACCGTACTCCGAAGGTCGACGACAACCTGTACCACCTTGTATTGCTGGCAGAAAATGATGAAGGGTACAAAAACTTGCTACAGATGGTTTCCATTGCTTTCACCGAAGGGTTTTATTACAAACCCAGGGTTGATAAACATTTATTAAAAAAATATAGTAAAGGTTTAATTGCCCTAAGCGGTTGTATCGCCGGGGAAGTAGCCAGCTACTGCATTAAAAACGATATGGAAACGGCAGCCAAGGCAGCCGGCGAATACCTGGATATCTTCGGACCGGGTAACTTTTTTTTAGAATTACAAGATCACGGTTTTGAAGAACAGCGAACGGCAAACAAAGGCTTGCTTCAAATACACAAAGATATGGATATCCCATTAGTGATCACTAACGATGTGCATTATACTGACCGGGATCACTCGCAAATGCAGGACGTACTGCTTTGCATCCAAATGGGTAAAACCGTTGACGATCCAAGTCGAATGAAATTTCAGTCCCAGGAGCTGTATTTAAAAAGCAGGGAAGAAATCTCCATGCTTTTTGGTGAACTTCAGGATGCAATGGATAACACCTTATCCATTGCTGAAAGATGTAACGTAGAATTGGAATTTGGCACCCTTCATTTGCCTGATTTTACGGTACCCGAACAACATAGCGTCGACAGTTACCTGGAGGAATTATGCTTAAACGGTATAGGGTGGCGCTATGGTGAAATGAACGCCGAGATAAGGGAGAGACTTTATTTTGAGCTTGGCGTTATCAAGCAGATGGGATATTCAGAATACTTTTTAATAGTGTGGGACTTTATTCATTTCTCCCGCGAAAATAACATACCTGTAGGTCCTGGGCGGGGTTCAGCTGCCGGCAGCATAGTGGCTTATGTTTTAGGAATTACAAACATTGACCCACTCCGCTATGACCTGCTGTTTGAGCGCTTCCTTAATCCTGAGCGAGTCTCCATGCCCGATATTGACATCGATTTTTGCATTGAGCGGCGGATAGAAGTTATAAATTATACAGCAAATAAATACGGTGCCGATAAGGTAGCTCAGATCGCTACCTTTGGTACTATGGCAGCTAAAGGTGCCGTCCGCGACGTGGGGCGGGCGCTTGGTATGTCCTATGGAGATGTGGACAAGGTAGCCAAACTTATCCCGGCTGAATTAAAAATGACCATTGCCAAAGCCCTGGATGAGACGCCTGAATTAAAGCAATTGTACGACCAAGATGAACAAGTGAAAAGGTTGATCGATATGGCCGTCTTATTGGAGGGAATGCCCAGGCACGCTTCCACTCATGCCGCCGGCATTGTTATTACTAAAGATCCACTAACCCATTATGTACCTCTTTATAAAGCTGCTGAAGGGCCCTTGACTACCCAATTTGCAAAAGACCAGGTAGAAGAACTGGGATTGTTGAAAATGGATATGCTGGGCCTGCGAACCTTAACAGTTATAGCCGATGCAATAAGACTTATTAAAGAAAGCAGTGGAGAGATTGTCGATATTGATGAAGTACCCCTTGATGACCCTAAAACCTTTGATCTTTTAGTACGCGGCGAAGGGGTCGGAGTGTTTCAGTTAGAAAGCAGTGGTATGCGCAACCTGCTAAGGGACTTAAAACCGGAAGTTTTTGACGACCTGATAGCTCTAGTCGCTCTGTATAGACCGGGCCCGCTGGGGAGCGGCATGGTCGAGGACTTTATCAAAAGTAAGCACGGGGAGAAGGCCGTAGAATACCTCCATCCCATATTGGAGCCAATTCTTAAAGACACATACGGCGTAATTCTATATCAAGAGCAAGTAATGCGCATTGCCAGTGATATGGGAGGGTTTACCCTGGGTGAGGCCGATCTTTTGCGCCGGGCCATGGGTAAAAAGAAACCGGAAATCATAGCCAATTTAAAGGCACAGTTTATTGAGGGTGCAGCTAAAAATAATATAGATGAGTCCATCTCCAAACAAATATTTGAGCTTATGGAATACTTTGCTGGATACGGCTTTAATAAAAGCCATAGTGCTGCTTATGCGATGGTTTCCTACCATACTGCTTATCTTAAGGCCAATCACCCGGTTGCCTTTATGGCAGCATTATTGACTTCGATGAATGACAATACTGATAAAATTGCTGCGTACATTGAAGAATGCCGTCGGTTAAAAATCAAGGTATTTCCACCAGACGTTAATGAAAGCGAAGAATTCTTCAGTGTATCAGGAAACAATATACGGTTCGGAATGGCAGCGATAAAAAACGTGGGCCTTTCGGCTGTGCAAAAAATCATCGAAGAGCGGCAAAAGAATGGAGTTTATAAAAATTTTGCTGAGTTTTGCCGCAGACAGGATACCAAATATTTCAACAAACGAATGCTTGAAAATCTTATCAAGGGCGGTGCTTTTGATTCCCTTAACCACCGCCGCTCACAACTCCTCGCCTCGGTGGAAACCGGGCTGGGCTTAGCGCAGCAAGCTCACCGTGACAAGTCGGCAGGACAGCTATCACTTTTAGATTTCTGGGGAGGAGATACAGAAGAAACGCCAATGATAGACCTTCCTAACATTGACGAATTTCCAAAGTCTCAACTATTGGCGCAAGAAAAAGAGGCACTGGGACTTTACATCAGCGGTCACCCCCTGGAAGAGTACAGAAAATCTATTAAGTTACATGCAACCGGCACCATATCTGAACTAAATGAAATGGAGCAAGTTAACCAGGCAACGGTAGGAGGTATGATCTCTACTGTTAAAAGGATAACCACCAAAAATGGTGACCCTATGGCCTTTGCCGGACTGGAAGATCTAACTGGTACGATGGAAGTGGTAGTCTTTCCACACACCTATCAAAAATATGCTCAGCTCTTGGTTACTGATAAGGCTGTTTTGATTCAGGGTAAAATTGATAGAAACAGTGATAGTGTTAAGATTTTAGCAGAATCAATAAATGAATTGAAGAGGAACGTCAGTGGAGAATTATATTTAAAGATTGAGAATACCGACAAATCTTTTCTACAACAAGTGCAAAGGGTGCTGAAAAACTTTCCCGGTCACACACCGGTATTTTTATATTTCCCAAAGCAAAACAAAATGGCTAAAACCAATAAAGACTTTTGGGTGGATCTTAACCAACCCGTAGTAGAGGAACTGAAACAGGTTTTAGGAGCAACCAGAGTCAGTTTTAAACAAGTGGAAACAAATTAATCAAGGCCTTGGAATAACTTGTCATTAGGGTACCCGTATGGTATCATGGATGTAAATTATCGAAATGCGAGGTGTTAGCGGTGGCTAGTGAAATATATGCTTCGGATCATATTATTATCAAAGCTTTAGATAACGGTGTAACCATTATCGGATTAACCCGTGGAACAGATACAAAGTTTCACCACACTGAAAAACTGGACCGTGGTGAAGTCATGATTGCTCAGTTTACTGAACACACGTCGGCCATAAAAATAAGGGGAGCTGCCGAAGTGTTAACCAAACACGGTAAAATACGCACTAACGATTAGATAAAGTATCCAGGGTATTTGCTCTGGATATATTATTTTAATCCATTACTATTGCTTCGTTCCTTTCCCATAGTTAAAAAATTACAAGGGAGGCTTTTCTGTGTGGACAGTAATATACATAGCCCCCAACAGAAAAGAAGCCGAAAGAATTCAGCAAGTCCTTTCTACAGAAGGCTTACTGGTTAAACTTCGTTCCCTAGGGTCTTCCCAACAACGAGATAGCTGCTCCTTTGAAATATTGGTTCCGGAATCCGAGGCGAATGAAGCACTGGAGGTTATGAATTTTAACTAAAACAAACTACCCCTCTGTATATTTACCGTAATACAGAACAAGTTAATGGCAAGAACACAAAAAGGCTAGGGGGGACAGATGTGCAGAGAATAGCCCTTTTAACCAGCGGCGGCGATTCCCCGGGTATGAACGCCGCCATTAGAGCTGTAGTAAGAAAATCTATTTATCACGGCCGTGAAGTTATCGGTATACGCCGAGGCTTCGCTGGATTTATTGAAGCTGATATGGGACCTATGAATTTGAGTTCCGTAGCAGATATTATTCACAGAGGCGGTACAGTCCTTCGGACCGCCCGCTCAGAGGAGTTCAAAACTGCCGAGGGCCGTGAACAAGCATGGGAAAACGTAGGACGGTTCGGAATTCAAGGCTTGATAGTTGTAGGTGGTGACGGCTCCTTTGCCGGGGCGGATATTTTTCATCGTGAATATAATTTGCCTGTAGTAGGCATTCCGGGTACAATTGATAACGATATTGCAGGCACGGACTTTTCAATAGGGTTTGATACGGCAGTAAATACGGTTGTAGAGGCGATAAACAAAATTAGGGATACTGCCACCTCACATGAGCGGACGTTTATCGTAGAAGTAATGGGGCGCAATTCCGGGGCTATCGCATTGTCTTCCGGGCTGGCCGGGGGTGCAGAGTCAATATTGATACCGGAAAGAGAGTATGATCTGGATCAAGTATGCAAAAAGTTAAACCGCGGGTACAAAAGAGGAAAGCTGCACAGCGTAATCATAGTCGCGGAAGGAGCGGCCAGCGGTATAGATGTGGGCAAAGAAATCAAAAGGGAAACCGGCTTGGATACTAAAGTGACCATACTTGGCCACCTCCAGCGTGGAGGCAATCCAACCGCATTTGATCGAAATCTAGCCAGCATAATGGGGGCTAAAGCCGTGGATCTTTTAATACAAGGGGAGCAGAAAAAAATGGTAGGTATGGTGGCGGGGGATATAATCACCATGGATTTGGATGAGGCTTTTAAAGAGGTCAAACCGCTGGATCTTGAATTACACAAATTGGCCGCCATTTTATCCATTTAAGGAGGAAATTCACCTTGCGTCATACAAAGATTGTGGCCACCATTGGACCGACAAGTGAGAATGAAGAAACACTTAAAGAGATGATTAAATTAGGCCTAAATGTAGCCCGCCTCAATTTTTCCCATGGAAATTACGATGAACACCTGGGCCGTATTAATGCTGTCCGACATGCGGCGGCACAAGCCGGAAAGTGTGTAGCCATCTTGCTGGATACCAGGGGTCCGGAGATTCGCCTAGGTGTACTGGAAAATGAACCTATATATTTAAGAACCGGGGATAAAATTACCTTAACGACTGAGGATATAAAAGGACATGCAGAAAAAGTCTCGGTCACCTATAAGCAGCTGCCTCAGGATGTAAATGCGGGTGACTCCATTCTTCTCTCCGATGGCCTTATCTCACTTAAAGTATTAGAAGTAGAAAAAACTGAAATTCATTGCGAAATTAATAACGGTGGTGAATTAAGAAGCAGAAAGGGTGTTAATGTACCGGGAGTATCAGTAAACCTGCCGGCGGTAACGGATCAAGACATCAAGGATATAAAGTTCGGCATTGCCAATGATCTTGATTTTATTGCTGCTTCCTTTGTGCGTAAACCCGATGACATCTTGATCATCAGAAAAATTTTAGAAGACGAAGATGCAGACCTAGATATTATTGCCAAAATAGAAAACCAGGCAGCAGTGAATAACCTGGATGATATTATAAAAGTTGCCGATGGTATCATGGTAGCCCGGGGTGACTTAGGGGTGGAAATCCCGGCTGAAGAAGTGCCTCTTATTCAAAAAATAATCATAGATAAATGCAACCGGGCAGGAAAACCGGTGATTACTGCCACTCAAATGCTGGAATCCATGATTGATAACCCCAGGCCTACTCGGGCAGAGGCCAGCGATGTGGCCAACGCCATCTTGGATGGCACTGATGCCGTAATGCTTTCCGGGGAAACTGCCGCCGGAAAGTATCCTGTGCAGGCAGTGGCAACCATGTCTCGCATTGCTATTAGCGCTGAAGAAGCGATTAATTTTAAGGAAATACTAGTGCGCAAAGGTAAGTACCTCTCGCGCACAGTAACAGATGCCATTAGTTATGCAACATGTTCCACTGCTCATGACCTGGAAGCAGCCGCTATTATCAGTTCCACGGAATCCGGCTATACACCCAAAATGGTGAGCAAATATAAACCCAAAGCTCCCATTATAGCGGTAACTCCACATGCCAAAGTATTGCGCAAACTAAGCCTTGCTTGGGGTGTGCAACCCCTTTTGGTAAGCCATTCCGAAGATACTGACACCATGATATCTAATGCGGTAAAGGTTTCTTTAGAAGCGGGGTTGATTAGTGCCGGTGACCTTATTGTCATCACTGCCGGCGTTCCGGTAGGCGTGCACGGTACAACTAATCTACTTAAGGTACATACCGTAGGAGATATACTGGCCAGGGGATCCGGGGTTGGAGCACGTGCTGTAACCGGCACAGTGCGTATTGCAAGGACTTTTAGAGATGCGGTGGAGAAAGTGCAAGATGGTGATATTCTGGTTGCCATCACCACAGAGCGCGAATTTATGCCGGCCATTGAAAAGGCTGCCGCACTTATTACCGAGGTAGGCGGGTTGACATCGCACGCAGCAATTGTGGGTTTGGAATTCGGCATACCGGTAATCGTAGGGGTAGAAGATGCTACCAAAAAACTATCAGACGGGCAAGTAGTAACCATAGACGGGCAACGGGGTTTAATATATGCAGGCCCCGCCAAAGTACTCTAATAGCTAAAAAGGATGTTCGAAAAGTCCGCTCAGATCCCATTGAATACTCACCAAAAATACTTAATTCAGTCCTCCTCAGGAAATGCTATACCTAAGGAGGATCTTTTAATGACTGATCTGCTTAATGTGATTGTAGATTACCTGGGGACCTTGGGCGCGGGAGGATTACTTGCCGCTGTTTTTATTGAGGCCTTAGGACTGCCTTTTCCCGGAGGATTAATGGTTATCCTCGCCGGCGTCCTTGCCGGGCAAGGAAAAATACCTCTAGCCTTAGTTATCGGTGCCACGGTTGCCGGCTTTACCCTGGGAGCCTGTACTTCATTTTATCTTGGGAAAAATGTCGGAAAACCTGTTATAGAGCGCTACAGCAGATTTTTGCACATTTCTGATGAGTCCTTTAACCGGGCTCAGAAATGGATGGAGCAGTCCTCAGCTGCATTTATAGTTGTCGGGCGCTTTATCCCCATGGTTAGCAACCTCACTCCTTTTATGGCCGGAATAAGCCACCTAAGTTGGGGAAAGTTTATATTCTATAATTCGATCTTCGTTCTTATTTGGTCTGGTTTTCACATTTCATTGGGTCTCTTTTTTGGTCGTAACTGGCAGCACATGGCCGGAGAAGCACAAGGGAAAATACCTTTCGTAGCGATTGCAATTGTAATCATCTACCTGGCCATAAAGTATCATCACTTGAACCGTAGAAAAAAAACTTCAGATGTGTTGAGATAACTATAAACAGAGATCAAGGAAAAATAAATTTTTCTAATCATGTTAAGAAGGAGACTTTTAACGAATGTAGAAATTAGTCTAAAAACAAGAGCAAAGTAATTGTATTAAAACAGGGGTACTGCACTTATGCGGAAACTTTTTATCGATTTAGCATTACCGGGCATGAAAGTAGGGCGCCCTATATGTAACAGTAAAGGGAACGTTCTACTTAATGCCGGGGTAATATTGACTAGGCGATATATTCAAAGGTTGAAATCAATGGGTATACCTGCAATATATATTGATGATGGTTTGCTTTCCGATGTGGAAGTAAATGATGTCATTCCCGATGATATCAGGTTTAGTGTCATGACCAATGTACGTAATTTTTATTCTAATTTAGAAATTAAATCAGATGAATCCAAAAATGTAATCGGCGTGAAGAACATCGGAAAAGGTATTAAGGATATTATTAATCAACTACTCGAATCTCCTGATATTGTGGTTAACCTCACAGACATACGCAGTGTAGACGAATACACATTTGGACATTCTGTGAATGTGTGCGTTCTGGCATTATTAACCGGAATTAAACTGGGTTACAGTAAGGCAAAGCTTTATCACTTAGCCATGGGAGCCCTGCTCCACGATGTCGGCAAAACGCAGGTTCCTGATCATATTTTAAACAAACCCGGCAAATTGACAGAAGAAGAGTTTATGGCAATGCAACAACATTCAGACTTCGGCTACGAAATATTGCTTAAAAATGACAATGTTAGCAGATTATCGGCCCTTGTTGCCCAACAACACCATGAGCGTCTTAACGGGCAGGGGTATCCTAATTGTTTAAAAAATGACGAAATACACGAGTTTGCACAAGTAGCAGGAATCGTGGACATGTACGATGCACTTACGGCAGACAGGGTGTACAGGCCGGCCATTGCCCCTTATGTGGCTTATGAAATGCTAAGAGATTATGGAGATTTCATTTTTGATTCCAACTTAATAAATGCCTTTTTATATAATGTAGCCGCTTACCCTTCCGGCACACTGGTCAAACTTAATACCGGAGAAATAGCCGGAGTTGTAGAAACTGCCCCTGGTTATACAACACAGCCCACAGTGAGGATTCTGTTTTCCCACGAGGGAAAGCCAATTAAAGATAAAAACGAAATTTGGCTGGCAAGAAAGGATTGCACTTTATTTATCAGCAACGTTATTACTGATGAATCTGAATTAAATACTATCAGGAGCAAACTATCTTAATAAGAAAAGAAACCTGCAGATGAAAGTACTATCTGCAGGTTTCTTTTTACATAGGCATTATCTTAACGGTATTATTTCAACGTCGCCTGCCGCGGCTAACTTTTCACCCTTGATAGCAACCACACCCGTAACCCCTGGCACACTGATAGCAAACTCTGCCGCCTCATGCACATCTTCCGGGGCTTTAATCATATTTCCGGATGCAGTTGCCACCGCGTCTGCCAAAGGAACCGACGGGGCCAGTATGATTACGGCGTCAGCCTTTCCATAACTGGTGGAATGTCCAACTGTGCCAGAGGAGGTACAGATACCCAATGGTGTCTGATAAGGTTTTATTTTTAAGGCAATTCGATTGCTGAAAGGTGAACTGGCAGCGAACATACCGATGTTTCTTGATTTTGAGCTCCGCAAATAAATATCCCCACCGTTTTCAACAATGACCTCACTTGAATAAAGACTGACCAAGCGACCTACAATTTCAGAGAATGCCCCTGCCACTGCGGCCATAGGCCCAACACCGGCCTTTGACGATTGCCGAGCCATGAGCATAGCAATTTCCGGTGCTGAAGACGGAGGGCCATAAGGGGACATTGCCCGTGCAAATGAAGGATCGTCGGCTATAAATGATTCCAACTGATGTCTAACAGCTAAAACCTTTTCTCTGACCTTTTCCACCAGCCCCTGTTTGAATTTTTCTTTGGCAACGCCAATATCCAAATCTGTCTCCCGCACCACAACTTGGAAAAAAGCCAGGTCTTGCTGGCGATTTAAAAGGCGGTAGGTACGATCTTCGCCGCCGGCCAATTAAAAATGTGCCTCCATGGCCCTTACCGGACAAATTTTAGTACAAAGGTGACACACAACACATTGATCACTGTCAAAATGGACCTCCATAGAAGGGCGCTTAAGATAAAGGGCTCCGGAAGGACAAATCGCAGTACAAGCTCCACAGCTGGTACACTGTTCTTCATTGCGGATAATATTCTCGGTCAAAGTATGCACCTGAACACCCTGACCGCGCAAATATTCCAACCCCTGTTTATTCTTTTCTCCCGTAATTTCCATGACCATGGTCCCTTCCTTTTGGGGATTTACATTTGCTTTTATGATATTAACCACCAAGCCGAAATCACTTACCAGACGATATATGATAGGTTGATCGGCAATTGTAGCATCAAAACGTAATACTATCCTTTTAGGTGACATCCAACCTCACTCCCCACGTAAAATTTATTTACCAAAGAACGCATTAACTCTTTGACTATCCCTTCAACGGTTTCCCTTTTAATCCTGCGTCTGAGGAGGGGAGCAGTTGACTAGGTTCTCCTAAAATGAACTCTCCTTTAGCTACCCAATCTTTTAGCTGTGCTGCAATCTGCTTAGCCTTTGGATAACTGGAGAGCGGGGCAGTGGGAACCTCTTTGCCGTTAACTATAATTTTACCCGACTTGAGTTCTGCGAAACTGACTAATTTTAAGTAACCCGGCTTAGCATTTGGATACGCCTCACCGTAATCAATAACCGGTGCGTACAAATCCTTATCTTTTATAGCGGCATTTCGGCATACTTCCTCATTTAACATTGGAATGGGAATGCCAATCCCTACACTTAATGAAGCACCGTATCCCAAATAGCTTGTTCCAATCAGCCACTCCGGTTTCATCTGTTTAAGGTCACCAAGAACCGATAGGGTACCTCCGGCCGGTCCTTTTTGCTCACCGTCAGAATCGGTCTGCAGAAATTCCGGGAAATGCTGTGTCCCGTTCCACACTACATAGCCTGTTCCGCCACCCAGGAAAATACGCGTACCAACACCAATAGTATTGAAATTAGGATCCTTAAGTAATGGGCTTAACTGACCGGAAGTGGAGTAATGAGCATTTCCGAGATTAGGTTTTAACATGCCTAAGTAAGTATATACAGTACGGGAAGTTAAATTAACTCCGCAATTATAACTTTGGTATGCATTTCTGGGATTAAAAAGTATGGCTTCGTTTATTTCATCCAAGGTTATATTCGTTTCGATTTCCCTACGGGGGTAGCAGTCTGTACCATAACCGGTTGCACGGAACCTAACTGGTTTCCTGGCCACTAAATCTTCAATAACATGACCGCCGCCGTACTTGAATTCCCCCGGATAATTATTGTTTAAAGGGTCATTATCAGGTAAAGCTGTCGCTCCAAGGTATGCATCCACCGCAGCAATGCCACCGTAAGCCGGTACGTTGTTCAACCAAACCTGATGCATTTTCATTTTTGGTGTAGTATGACCCAGATTCAAAAAGACTCCGGAGGAGCACATCGGGGCAAATGTCCCTGTAGTTACCACATCAACTTCTTCGGTTGCTTTTTTAACCCCTTTTTCATCGACCATGGAAATCAGTTCTTCGGCAGTAACCACTACAGCTTTTCCTTCTTTGATTTTAGCGTTAATTTCCGCATAACTCTTTTCAATTGCCATCAATACACCTCCAAATAAGTGCTCTGCTCCGATAATAAAAGCCTCTTCCGAGTACAGAAGAGGCTTTTTGAGCAAAAGTCTCCTCTTATCTGCCAGAAGATCCCTCTTCTGCAGGAATTAGCACCATACTCTAAATGAGCTGGTTGCCGGGCTTCATAGGGCCAGTCCCTCCACCTCTCCGGATAAGAGATAAATGTTATTAAATTACTTTAACTAGTCTATCAGTAGATTATCGGGCTGTCAATACTATTGGCCTACATGGGTCGCAAATTGTTCTGTCAGCCTGTTCACAGCCCTCTTTTCTATTCTACTTACATAAGAACGGGAAATTCCAAGTTTTTTTGCAATATCCTTTTGTGTTCTTTTGGCTCCATCAGTCAACCCAAAACGCATTACCAGTACCTTTCGCTCTTGGGGACTAAGTGTTTTGATGTGCTTCCATAGTTTTTCTTTATCAAGAATACTTTCCACTTCTTCTGTAACAAGTTCTGAGTCGGTACCCAGTATATCAATAAATTGAATTTCATTGCCCTCTTTATCGACTCCGATAGAATCGAATAGTGATAATTCTGCCCTGTTCTTCTTCTTAGACCGAAGGTGCATTAAAATTTCAATTTCAAAGTCAAAGAGTAGCATAGTGGACATGCTTTGTTTTACTCTCAAACCCGGAAAGTCGCTAGCCGACAAGGAGCAAACAATAACGTATCATTGTTTGCAATGTAAAAAGAGCCTAAATGGTATCGGGAGGAAATTGAAGCGGCAAAATTCTCCCAAGGTCCGATTAGGACAAATGCAGTGGCACAAAGAACTGTGGCCATGGAAGTGGTGCTGATGAATTACTGGTTGCAACCAAGGTTATTTGAGTCCATGATATAGAGCAATTTATTGGTCCTGAAAGAAAACTTAGTTTAAGGAGTTGATGTATATACTGGGATTATTAATAACCAATAATATCTTTAAACTGTAACTAACGCACTTGTATATTTGGTGATTTCCGAAACCCATTCCGCATAGGTATCAGCCAAGCACGTTAAAGCCCAATTTGGATGTGCTTTTGCATATGGATAAATAACCTCCTCCCAATTAACATTTTTAAGATTTGGAGAAATATAGTACTTTGGTGTTAATAGGCTTTCCCCTGGTCCAATAACACCTTGCTCAATTGCTATTTTTTCCATTAGGGTATGAGGATAAATTCGTATGCCAAAACTCACCCACAATGCATCTGGATTAACTTGTGTCATAAACTCCAAACTCTCTTTAATTGTATCTATTGTTTCACCCGGTCCACCGAGCAACAAGGTATGGGCTACTTTTAACCCTGCATCCTTACAGCGCTGGGTAGTTTTTATAATATCTTCTTGAGTGAAGGATTTATTCATATTTTTCAGCATTAAATGTGAAGCAGTATCTGTTCCACCAAAATCAACAATTTTACAACCCGAGGTCTGAAGATTTACCAATAATTCGAGGGGCAAACATTTTAATAACGGTACAAAGAGGGCATGCCAATCTATTTTTATATTCCGTTGAATTATTTCTTGGCAAATACCCATTGAATGTTCAAGAGGATAATTAAACACTCCGTCGACAAATCTTATTACCTCGACATTTAACTCTTTATACAAATGTTCAAGCTCATCCCCAACGAGTTTAGGGGAACGTAAACGCAGGCATTTACCTTCTAAATAGGAAGTGGTACAGTAAATACAGCCTTGATTACATCCTCTTTTACTTTGAATACTTATCATGCGTTTACCATCAGAACTGTAAGTATCTAATAATTCCTTTACTGTAACCATATAATTTTGAATATTATGCAAAAAGTGAAAATCATAACGCTGTTCCTTTAAATAAATCTGACCGTTATCGTTGATTATCAGCCCATTAATGCTCATTATGTCCTCGTTCCTTGAGTACTTTTCAATAAATTTTAAAAATGGAATTTCTCCCTCACCAATAATGCCGTATTTAACATCATAATATTTTAGAAACTCATCCGGTAAAATTGAAAACCCTGCTCCCCCCAAGACTAGTGGTGCGGAGGAAATATCTTTAATAAAATCAATAATAATTTTATACTGTGAGTAATACTCTTTTTGAACCTTGAAGACCAAATTATCAATGTTACGCAAGGAAAAACCTATAAAATCCGGATAAAAATCACTCATTGTTTTTTCCAAAGTATCGAATGCATTGTTCTCATCAAAAAAATCTAGTATCTGAACTTTATGACCATGGTCTTTTAAAAAAGACGCCAAATAACTAATTCCCAGTGGAAAAACAGGTGGGAATTTTTCTTGATTTGGTGAAATTAACAATATGCGCATTATTTAATCTCCCTTCAAGATACATTACATCGTAATTGAAATAGACCGCCAAAAAAAGGGAAAAGATCGAGGACAAGTACGATTGCTCAAAATCCATGGTCTCAGAATTGGTGCCAGTGAATCACAAATGTCATCAAGATTTTTTAACCTTCGGATTCACTTAGCTCACAAAAGTCTATCACAAAGCTACTGCTATGCTTGTCGAATTCTGCCTGTCCTGTAAATAATTTTTATAAGAGGCATTATGTGAAGAAACCAGCCCTAAAATTACTGATAAGCATACTAAAATACTCCAGTTAACGGGGTATTTTTTATTCGCATAAGGAAATCACGGGAGGAAGCATAGTGGAGATCCTAGGTAACTATAAAACATACTTGCAAGGGAGAGGGCTTTCCCATCGGACTATTAGTTCTTATCTAAGCACCCTGTTACGATTTACGAAGTGGATCGAGCAGACCTATGGCCAATTTGACGTAACCGCTGTAACGTCTTTGGATGTGGCTGATTTTCGCCGTCAATTGGCCGAAAAGAACAAAAAGCCTGCCACCATCAATCATGCCCTTGATGTTTTAAATAGCTTTTTCACCTGGGCTTACGCAGAAGGTATAGTTCAAGCTATCCCAACTGCCGGCATTAAAAGGGTGCAGGAGCAAAAAAATGCTCCTCGATGGCTTGACCGGCGGGAACTGGGAGCTTTAATCAGAACCGTGCAAAAATATGGAAACAAAAGAGATATAGCTCTGGTTATGATTCTTTTGCATGCCGGTTTACGAATATCTGAAGTAGTGGCATTGCGTTGGGAAGATATCGTTCTTCGTGAACGTTCCGGATTTGTCCGGGTTTGGGAAGGTAAGGGGGGCAAGTACAGGGAGGTGCCATTAAATGTCACAGTGCGACGCGTTCTGGAGGGATATATAAACGGGGCGAAAGATGGGTGGTTGTTTCCTGGCCACCGTGATGGACATATTACATCCCGGGCCGCCGAGAATGTTTTAAGCAGGTACGGGCGATTGGCAGGTATAAATGTTACCCCGCACATGCTCCGTCATACTTTTGGGAAAATGCTTGTAGATGCCGGAGAAAGCTTGGACCGGGTAGCTGCCTTGATGGGGCATGCTAACCTAAATACCACGGCACGCTACACCAGGCCTTCGGTTCAGGATTTGGAACATGCGGTGGAAAAGTTGGCGTGGGATTAAAATACGGTTTGTTTTGAGTAAGTATATATTTTGTTAATTATGCGAAAGAGAGTTGTTAATATATGGCTATATATCTTTATGACCCCGTATCTAACACCAAGAAAGAGACAACATACGAGGCCTTGATTGCCATAACAGGCAAAACAAAAAATAACTTAATGTCAAATAAATCCAAAAGGAGAAAGATTAACTGTTTAAATCGTTACCTTATTGATGAAAAGTTCACCAAAAAAGACCGGTATCAGTTGATGTGTAGCCAAAAATTAAAGTATGAAATATGGAAAAATATATCCAGATCAAACGGTCGGTATCAAGTAAGCAACTACGGCAGAATAAGAAGGGTGTGTAAAAACGGAAAAACAAAGTTATTGATGCTGTGATTTTGCAAATTAAAACGGCATCCGTTTTTCACAAACAACCGGCATAGAATGTCTGCCAACCATGATAATCTTGCACATAAATCCGGTAATTGATAATAGCCATTTGCACAATAGCACATTCT
>VENG01000036.1 GCA_009711705.1 Bacillota bacterium | reverse complement strand
TCAAGATAAGGTTTCCCATCCGGTTAACGGAGTAAGACCCCTGGTAGACCACCAGGTTGATAGGCCGGGAGTGTAAGCGCAGCAATGCGTTCAGCGGACCGGTACTAATAGGTCGAGGGCTTGACCCGAAAAGCAGAAGTTCGAGGTTCGAGGTTCGAAGAACCAAAAACCACGAGACTTCTTAAGCCAACGCCATAAATTCTTGCTGTGTAGTTTTGAGAGAGCTTAAAGGTGCAAGTCATAGAGGTAAGGGCCACCTAACGCCTAACCACTATCGTCTAACACCTAAACAACTTTCTGGTGACCATAACGGTAAGGATACACCCGTTCCCATGCCGAACACGGCAGTTAAGCTTACCAGTGCCGATGGTACTTGGGGCTTCGCCCCCGGGAGAGTAGGTCGTCGCCAGAGCTAATTTAGAGCCCTTCGGATCACATCCGGAGGGCTTTGTTTTCTTTAAATAAGTTAACGATTAGTGCCAGGCACTAATCGTTAACTTATTTGTTTATACGAAATGGTTAGTAAAATAACATGTCTGTGGCAATAAGTGACTAGTCCTCCGTAAAGCGTCTCTCTAAGGGAGGCGATGGAAATGTCTCCAGTTCTCACCCACCGGCTCTGTGCATTTAGATTAAGCCTGAAAATTTTTATCTGATTTCTAAGACTCCCACTTCTATAAGTGCAAGGAACGTCCCATGGTTGCAGGTTATTGTTGAGGGTTATGCGTTTTGGCCTTGCCTCGTTTGCCATTTTTAGCTAAAATAAGGCTATGTGCACAGATTTGTGCACATAAGCAGTGGAATTTATGGATAAAATTAAGGAGATAGCATGGAACTCGTTAGAATTGGTGAAAAAGTTGTTAGTAAACAAAAAATAGATAACTTTATAACGGCAATTTTGAAACTTCGGCAGGATGGCTATTCCCAAAACGAGGTTGCTCAGAGGTTAGGCATAGATCGTACCTTGGTAAGTAGATTAGAAAGTTTAGGCGAAATAAGAAAAGGACGACGCATAGCCGTTATAGGCTTTCCTATAGCCAATAAGGAGGAATTGAAAGAAGCTCTGGTTTCTTCAGGGGTGGAATTTGTCTTTTTGTTATCTGAAGGAGAAAGGTGGAAGTTTGTTAAGGAGAAGTCCGGCCTTGACCTTTTTAATTCGGTGATGGACATTGTAGCTGTCCTGCAAAGCTATGATCACGTAATCGTGATCGGCTCTAATAAAAGAATTAAAATAGTAGAAGCTGTTATGGTTAAGGATATTATGGGTTTTGAAATTGGGGAATCCCCAATTCAAGAGAATAAATACGTTGATGTGTCTAAAATAAAGAATTTGATAGAAAATATAAAGGATTAATCTCAGGAGGCGCGTAAGAAATGGATTCTTTTGCATTTATCATTCACCCGTTGAATGTTGATGATGTGGCCCGTAAGTTCGGCTTTGTAAAGCACATGCCCGATTCCGTGGTAGAAAGGCTTTTGCGAATGCTTCCGCCGTTCAAAGTTTCCGAAATTACCGGGGTTGCGTCGCAGTACAATTCAGTGCAGGGTTGGTTTGTTTCTTGCCCGCTTACTGCAAGACAAATGATTGATATGCCCCAAGACTATGTAATTCAAAAGATTGTTCAAACCGGAAAACTGGCTGAAAAATATGGTGCGAAAGTGCTAGGTCTTGGCGCCTTTACTTCGGTTGTAGGTGATGCCGGGGTTAGTGTGGAAAAACAATTGAATATCCCGGTAACTACAGGTAATAGCTATACGGTAGCAACTGCAATCCAGGGAACGCGTAAAGCCGCTAAAATGATGGGGCACGACTTGAACAAGGCTAAGGTGGTGGTGCTTGGTGCCACCGGTTCTATTGGTAAGGTATGCGCGCGGTTATTGGCTAAAGAGGTAAAGAACCTTACATTGGTTGCCAGGGATCGTTCCCGTTTGGAACAGCTAGCAGCAACCATAATGTATGAAAGTGGTTTAGCTGTAAGCATAAGTTCGGACGTAAAAAGAACACTTAGTAGCGCACATGTAGTCGTAGCGGTAACTAGTGCTGTGGATAGTATAATCGGTCCCCATGATCTTATGCCAGGTGCGGTTGTTTGTGACGTTAGCAGGCCGCGTAATGTTTCTAAACAGGTATTTGAGCAGCGAAATGATGTGCTGGTCATTGAAGGTGGGATTGTAAAGGTACCGGGTCAGGTGAAATTTAATTTTAATTTTGGCTTTCCCCCGGGAATGGCGTACGCCTGCATGTCAGAAACAATGGTCTTAGCGTTAGAGAGAAGATATGAAAGCTATACGCTAGGCAGAGATTTGTCCTTGAAACAAGTACAGGACATTGCCGGCTTGGCTGAAAAACATGGGTTTGAGCTTGCGGGGTTCAGGAGTTTTGAAAGAGCAGTAACTTATGAAGAGATAGCAAAGATAAAGGCAAATGCTAAAATAAAATCTGAACTGGCATATGCTTGATCCGTTGGTGGTTGGTATTGCTTGACAAATATATGCTTGGTTCATATAATGTAAAAAAGTTCAAGAGGTGTTCGTTGCACTGCAAACCTTATTTGCAGTGCTTTCGTTGATTATACCGAGGCCGGAGTATAGTTCTCCAGCTATTTTTATGAATAGCATTAAGGGAATTCTCATATATTTTCTTTGTGTATTCTACTTAATAAACTTTTTTCAAATAAGGAGACATTTTATGAGTGAAAATAGAGAAGTTATTCTTACAGAAGGTGGACTAAAGAAGGTAGAAGAAGAATTGGAAAACCTCAAGTCTGTTCAGCGCAGGGAAGTTGCGGAAAGGATTAAGCAGGCAATTGAGTTTGGCGATATTAGTGAGAACTCCGAATACGAAGATGCAAAGAATGAGCAGGCGTTTATAGAAGGAAGAATAATAACCTTAGAGAAAATGCTTCGGAATGCAAAGGTGATAGAGGATACCCGAGATACGGACGAAGTGTCTATTGGTTCTACGGTCAAACTTAAGGATCTAGAATTCGGTGATGAGATTGAGTATACCATAGTAGGCTCAATGGAGGCTGAACCGGATGAAAATAGAATCTCTAACGAATCACCGGTGGGTAAGGCCATACTAGGGAAGAATAAAGGGGAGATTGTTGAGGTATCTGTCCCTGCAGGATCTCTAAAATATGAAATAATAGACATCCTTTCTTAACCATTAGTTTTTATAAAGAACAATGGACGAGTTATGATAAAGCTGGTAGACCCGGAGGTAAAATAATGACAAACAAAAAAGGATTTGACAGAACGGAATCTGCGGAGATAAATGAAAAAACTTATAATGAATTGATACAGGTTCGTAGAGAAAAGCTTAAGGATTTAAAACAGACAGGTGTTAATCCTTTTGGCCAACGGTTTGAGTTTACCCATCGTGCCAAGCAGTTGCTGGATAATTATGAAGATTATGGAGATAAAGAAGTTTCCTTGGCCGGAAGAATGATGGCTAAAAGAGGTCACGGGAAAGCGGGTTTTGCAAATGTGCAAGACGGTACGGCTCAAATACAGATTTATTCCCGGTTAAATGATTTGGGTGAAGAACAGTATGAAATTTATAAAGGATTAGATATAGGAGATATCGTTGGTGTCAGGGGAACATTGTTCAAGACCCGTATGGGCGAAGTGACGGTAGCTGTAAAAGAACTTACATTGTTAGCTAAATCGCTTCGTCCCTTGCCTGAAAAATGGCATGGCCTTAAAGACGTGGACTTGCGTTACAGGCAGCGGTATTTGGATTTAATCGTTAACCCGGAAGTTAAAGATACCTTTGTGATCAGGAGTAAGATAGTAAGGGCAATTAGAAATTTCCTCGTGCATCGGGAGTTTTTGGAAGTAGAAACACCCATGATGCACCCTATAGCCGGTGGTGCCGCAGCACGCCCTTTTACTACACATCATAATGCATTGGATATGGATTTATTTTTACGCATAGCTCCTGAACTTTACCTTAAAAGGTTAATTGTAGGTGGGTTTGATAAGGTTTTTGAGATTAACCGCAATTTTAGAAATGAAGGAATAAGCACAAGACATAATCCCGAATTCACCATGTTGGAACTATATCAGGCCTATGCTGATTATAATGATATGATGGACATTACTGAGGGGTTAATTGCTTCGGTTGCCGAAGAGGTGTTTGGAGAGGCGAATATTAATTATCAGGGACAGGAAATTAATCTAAATAGCCCTTGGGAAAGATTGCCAATGTTGGAGGCAGTGAAACGATATAGCGGGTTGGATTTTGAAGTACTTACCAATGCAGATACAGCCGGAAATGCAGTTAAAGAGCTGGGGTTGGAAGTTGAAAAATCAGATGGTTGGGGAGACATACTAAATAAAGTTTTCGAAGAAAAAGTTGAACCAAATCTTATTCAACCTACTTTCATAACGGATTATCCCGTTGAGATATCTCCTTTGGCCAAGAAAAAGGAAGATCAGCCGCAATTAACTTACAGGTTTGAATTATTTATAAACGGGTGGGAAATGGCGAATGCCTTTTCCGAATTGAACGACCCATTGGATCAACGTGAACGGTTTTCACGCCAGTTGGACAAGCGCAAATCCGGAGATGATGAAGCGCATATGATGGATGAGGATTACATAACAGCACTGGAGTATGGCATGCCTCCTACCGGGGGATTGGGGATAGGAGTAGACCGGCTAATTATGCTCCTCACAGATTCTCCTTCGATTAGAGATGTAATATTGTTTCCATTAATGAGACCTCGGGTATAATTCCCGGGTCTCTTTTAAAGTTTATTAAAATGTTTATAAAACAAACGTTGACACTCCCGAAGCAATGTGGTATCATATGTACTTGTGAGGCAAAAAAAATATTTTGGGAAAAAACATACTAGCTGAAAAATAATCTTGACAGTGTTTAGAGCTTGTGCTAGTATAGAAACCCGAGATGCAAAAAAAACGGTCTTTGAAAACTGAACAGTGACAATGGTTTTTTAAATAGAAACACCTCGTCAAGCGCGAGTAAAACGATTGATAAGTGAGAAAGAGATTAAACTCTTTATATAATCTTTTATGGAGAGTTTGATCCTGGCTCAGGACGAACGCTGGCGGCATGCTTAACACATGCAAGTCGAACGGGGTTGCTCATAGAAATCCTTCGGGATGGACATGAGTATACCTAGTGGCGGACGGGTGAGTAACGCGTGGATAACCTGCCCAAAAGACTGGGATAACACCGGGAAACCGGTGCTAATACCGGATAAGCTCTTTAATACA
>VENG01000035.1 GCA_009711705.1 Bacillota bacterium | reverse complement strand
TCAATGACCAGGACGCATTGGATGAGTTGCTACCTTGGTCAGCTAACTTGCCTACTATCTGTCGAGTACACAATAAGAATAATTGACCCAGGCCCCTACCGCAAGGTGGGGGTTATTTTACGCTTACAGCGCCCTGGACAACGTACTTGTGATGAAAATCAATAATCATATTTCTTATCATTTCTTCCAGTTCGCAAGAGTCCCATGGATTAAAATGAATTTCCTTTCCCAATAGCTTTATTTGCTTAAGCTCCCGGCAAGAGTAGTTTATAATAATATCTCTATTTTCATTTTTGAGATCCCGTTCAACAATATCCATCTGTTCAACTATGGATATTGGAATATTTCCCCTTCTATAACGACTTGGGGTAACGAGAAACACTTTTTTAAAGTCCCGTATGAACTGTTCAAGGGAATTAAACCCATGACGGAAAGCAATTTCCGTCACATTATGGTTTGATGTTTTTAATGCAATGGCTGCTGCAGAAAGCTTTCGTGCCAGAATATATGATTTAACAGTCTGATTGGTTGCTGCCCGGAAGATGCGATAAAAATGCATAGGGGAAATATAATATCGAAATGCCAGTTCCTCTAAGCTTAGCTTTCGGTCTAAATTAGATTCGATATATTGTATGGCGTCATTGACCATTTCAATATAGTTCATAGAAGTCCCTCACAGGTTAGGAAATAAAGATTTACTTTATATTACTATGGTAGAGTTGGCAATTCCTTCTATGCAGGAAATCAAGATATAAACATAACCAAGAACTTTATGCAGCAAAAAATATGGGTCACTATTGAACATTCTGTCTGGATTCAAAACAAGTTATTTTGTTGGCGGGACAAAATCCGGTCTATTCGACTAAACTTGCCCTATGGGTAAGAAAATATATTAGTTTACTTTTAACTTCGGGTTTAAGGGCTCGAAGCTTTTTTCTTTTTATGGGGGTGATGGATAATGCAAGATGGTAGTTAATGCATCTTGACTATACCCCAGTTTGATGGACACGGTAAATGGCTGGTACAATAAAACCAACCAGTGAGAGGGGTGTCCATCTTGAAACGTTATGATAAACAATTCAAAGAAGAAGCAATCCAGCTAGTGCTGAACCAAAAGCGGCCAGTAGCAGCAGTAGCCAGGGAACTTGGTGTTCATCACACTACCCTTCATACATGGATTAATCAGTATAAGAAACATAAAGAAGATGCTTTTCCCGGCAGCGGGAATCTAAAGCCTGATGATAAAGAAGTTAAGCAATTAAAGAAAAAGATTGCTGATTTAGAAGAGGAGAACGCCATTCTAAAAAAGGCCACGTCCATCTTCGCAAAGAGCCAGAAATAGCTTATACATTTATTTATCAGCACCGCTTCGAATTTCGGGTGAAGAAGATGTGCCAGGTAATGCAAGTATCAAGAAGCGGTTATTATGCCTGGTTAAAACGGCCGGAAAGCAACCGTAAAGCCCAGGACAGGGAACTGCTTAAAAAGATCCGCAAGATGTACAAGGCTTCCCGGGGAACTTATGAGAGTCCCAGAATCACCAGAGCATTAAGGAAACAAGACATTATCTGTGGTGAAAACAGAGTAGCCCGCCTAATGCGTGATAATGGCATATGCTGCAATAACCGGATCAAAAGAAGGACTCTTAGAGTTGTGCTTTTTAGGTAAAATGTTCAGCAACCTCTTAAACTAACGGGTAGTATCTGGATAGAATACGAAACTACGATGACTGATATATAGGTGGAACTTTAAGCCATCCCTTCAATTTACCAAATTTAACAAGCCTATCGAATAGGTATAACTCTTCAATAGCCATATCGATAAGTTGTTTTCTAAATTTATCATTAGTTGTTATTGAACGAATAACCCGGGCATGATAGTCCAAGAAGCCCTGTATACCAAAGAAAACATCTCTATATATGAACTCATCGTCTAATACCTCACTATGGCTAGGTAAGTTAACACTCTTGGGGTTTCTTACTGGTAGTGGTATGCGATGAGTATTCATTTCATTTTCTAACAATGTAGCCTGCTTTTCGAGGGTACCTGATAGCCCCACGCTTAGCAAAGTCTTAAGGTCATAATCGTGAGCGAAATTTTGATGTATTTGGGTTTTCGCAATTATATCGTAGCGAGATACAAGCATATCCCATAACAAGAAAATTTCACCAGCATCCATTTTGGGTTGTTTTGCAGTTTCTGCTCTGCCTAAATGATAATTACCTATCTGAACCACCATTATCCATCCCTTCTTTAAAGTTCCGTAAGGCAAATACAAAAATTCCCGCTAGCCATGTTCATTCTAAAAACATGGTTGCTTTCTTAATCTTGATTACGCCTAATGGCTAGCTTCCCCTAATCTCCTACATCCTATGTAATCAATACTTATAATGAGGGGTTTGGGGATTTATTTATTGCGTATAACAATTGTCGGGATAGATCTGGTCATTGGGCTAGGCAGTTTGAAAACTTACCTTGTGGGTTTAAATAAGAATCCAGGTGTTATTAGCTTCGGGTATACTCCCGAAGTTTTCTGCATTTTATGGGGGGTGATGGCTAATGCAAGAGGGTGGTTAATATGGCTTACATGCAAATGCTGCAGTTACCGGAACAAGATAAGATCCGCGCTTATTAGGTATGACAAAAAAGGAGAAAAATAAATAAAATCAACGGTTACTGGAAAGGTAATAATAAATCCGAAGGGTAAAGGTTATCCTAAAAGTAAATTAAAGGAGTAGAAATATGGATGAGAAGAAACTAATCTACAAGCTCAGAGAATTTTACTCCCTGGAAATCTACCAACGCGATCTTTACAATTCCCAATTAAAGACTATTGAAGAACCGCATATCCAAAAGGTACGAAAGATTTATAATTAGGGAAGAGGAACATGTTAATTTTTACTATGAAAAGCTGAAAGAAATGGGTGTAAAACTTCCCAAACCAGTGGAAGCAGCTGCCATATTTGCCGGATTTGTCTCTGGAAAAGCTCTGGATTTAATGAGCCTGAAAGATCAGTACAAGCTTGGAATTGCTGTGGAGAATAAAGCAGTTGATATGTACGAAACATTTATCAAAATGGCTGACACTGATCCGCAGCTGGCCGATCTAACAGATCACCTTTGGTATTTTATGTTGGACGAAGAAATGCACCAGTATTGGTTCCAAGAATATCTATCACGGCTTGAGAAATACAATGACTGACGCAGCAAATAACCGGGCTAAAGATCCTGTAATATTGTAATATATGGCTTTCTAGCTGGATTATTGGGTGTTATGGGGGACGAAGTAGTTCACTGGGTAGCCGTTTATTATAATATTGCCTAGTCTACCACCGGTCATTATCTCTCTCAGTTAATATTTCCTCACCAGCGAGTGGTTCTGTCTAAACTTTTAATGGGAGAGTTTACCCATTTTCTTGCCGGTGGTATTTTAGGAATAGCACTATTACTTATTCTTTTCGTTACCGGAAGTCGTTTTGGGGTGATTAAAGGGATAGGTTTAGGGTTAGCACTATGGATTGTACATGTCGCCATTATTCCAAATCTGGTATCACCACGCCCGTATATTTACCGAATCTTTAATGAAGCATTGGTTGATATGGGGGCACACTTTGCATGGGGAGCAATTACTACATTGTTACTTTTATATACCTTTTATGACAGAAGGGATAGGGTAATAAAGGGCACGGTAAAACGTACAAACTTTAGCTTTTATAAAGAGCAAGTAAACAACGGTAAGATTTCTATTAGGTCAAAAAAATAAATTAAGCTGTATTTAGCTTCGGGCAAACGCTCGAAGTTTTATTGTTTGGGGGTGATTGAAATAAGAGGGGGATACAGAATATGTGGCTTACATGCATATGCTGCAATAAGAAGAGCCAAGAAAGACGCCTAATGTTTCGTTTTGTAGGTAAAAAGTGAAGCAAGGATGTACGGGAGTTTGAGAAAGGACCTGCTCCAGATTATAAGCTTACAACTTACGCAAAAAGAAACTCATATACATTTCAGCTGATCATTTAACAAAATAATTCCAGAAAAGAGAGATAAATAGAATTAAAAGAATCGTAATGAGACCTATTTTTACTACATTATGCCCCTTGTTTATTGCAAGAGAACTGCCTAAATAATTGCCCACAATATTGGCAATGGCGAGCAGTAACCCAAGTAATAAAACTACTTTTGCTTCAAGAAGGAAAACTATTAATGCTCCAATATTTGAAGCAAAATTAAACACCTTGGATGTTGCAGAAGCTTCCACCAGGTCCATACTGATAAACAAGTAAAAAGCCATAATAAAAAAGCTACCGGTTCCTGGTCCGAAAAAACCATCATAAAATCCTATCAAAGAGCAAATGATGGGAACTTTGAAATAAAGATCTCTTGTAGAGAATTTCTCTTCTTCCTCTTTAGCGGAAGATCCATCCTTAGAATGCCGTTCTTTTTTGGGTAAAAGAATTCCTATCATAGCCAATGGTAATAGAATAACAATAATTTTTCCTACAATTTCGTTAGAAAAAATAAGGATTGTCTTTGAACCTATAAAAGCACCGAGCAAAGAGAAAAGGATTCCTGCCGAAACTATTCTCCAAATTATCTTTTTATTTCTTGCAAAGTTTATTAAGGCAAACCCTGTTCCGATTGTTGCAGCAAATTTATTGGTTCCTAAGGCAGTCTGTGGAGGAAGACCAGCTAATAATAATGCGGGCATAAGTAGAAGACCACCGCCTCCAGCAATGCTATCAATAAAACCAGCTAAGAAAGCAATTAAAAAAAGAACTGTTGCTATTATTGTCATATCAGTTACTAACAAAACGACCCCTACTCACTAAAGGTTTTTATTGTCTTATTATACTTCCCCTTCTGGAGTTTAGGGAGAAAAACAATGTCGCATTCTGTCTGGACTGCGACGTGGCTTAGTTATTTTAGGTAAGACCTAGAATTAGTGGGCCGGGCCTAATAAATAAGTCCCCCGGTATAAAAAAAGAAATCCAGTTTTTTTAAACTTCGATTATACGCTCGAAGTTTTTTATATTTTATGGGGGGTGATGGCTGATGCAAGAGGGAGGTTAATGTGGCTTACATGCATAGGTTGCAATACCGGATTAAAAAGGGACTCTCATTTAATGCTCTGTTTAGGTGTAATGTGAAACATCTTAAGCTAACGGGCAAGTTATCTTGCAATGTTTAAAAGACGTTTAAAAAGTATGGAATAGAAAGATTTTAGCAGGGATATCTGGCCATTTTCAAGAAAATGTTAAGTAATATTTGATATTGTTTTTTTCGTTATGAGGGGAGGGTGTTATGATAAGGCGATTTCCAATATTTCTGGTGCTAATAATAGCTATAACGATGATATTTATCGCTGGATGTAGTGGGGAAACTAAAAGTAATAATAAGGGTAAAATCGCTTATGTTTCAACGAATGTTGATTCGAAGTATGAAGGCACATTTAAAGAGCTTAACCTCGGGGTATTATTTGATTTTAATTTGAAAGTACCTAACGCCGACAGAAGTTGGGTTAACATCTGGGTAGAAGGTTATAGCAATGGAAAAGCCGTAGAGCCTTTTCCATTAAGGCAACTTTCTTATGGTTTAAGTCCTAGACAAGTAGAAGAAGGGCACATGGGGTTTGGAATTATAAATCCTAATAGTGACGAACCGCAATTGTTCTTATACTCTTCAGGCGCCAGCACAAACCCCCGTGGGATTGAAAATAATTTTTTGATTAAATCAGGTATTAGTAGGTGGGATTATGCTATCGGAAGTGAGCCAGTTGGATTAGAGCCTGGAGAAGAAAAGGTTTTGGCAGTATATCGACAAGGGGAAGAAGCCTTAAGAACAGCTTACGATTATCAAGATTTAGATTCTATTAACAAAATGATAAATGAGGACAAAACTGTACTTTTACTTAAGATAAAATTAGAGGAGCGAATCGAACTGTAAGACGATTATTTCCAGCCCCTACTTTCCGTGTTATCCTTCAAGAGAAGATAAATTTTTAAATGGTTTTCGTCACTAAATTTGATTGAGGCGACGGAAATGCTCCTCAGCTTACTGAACTAATTGGTGGCTTGTGAAATGAAACTAAATGCTAAATAAGTATATTTTGCCATTTGTCCAAATTGGCATTACAATAAAAAGGGGATTTTTAGAGGTTTACCCCACTTGTAGCTAACCAAAACATCCATATTAAAAAAGGAGGGATATGAATTGCAGAGTAAGTCGTTTGTGGGCCGGAACATAATCATGATCAGAGTTACCTTTATTGCCAGTTTGATTGTGGGATTGCTTAGTTTTTACCCCGCAACAGCAAATACCAGCATTAACCAAGGCAAAGCACCCACTACTAACGTATATTCTATATACGAAGACATTGCTCTTGCAACTAGCTTAACAGCGGGAACGCTAGGTTTCTGCCCTACATTTGCCAATACCATGCCAAACCAAAGCCAAACACCAGTCTATCCAACGAATGAATATGGTCAGACGTATGGTCCTGAATCATTAGCCACCTCTCAAGACACAAAGCCTGATCTAATTATGGCAGTGGGTGTGGATGGTACTGAAGGTTATGTTCTAAATGAAGATCTAAATCCCGAATTGCCCAAAACACCGGAAGAAGCGTTGGCTCAGGAGCGTAAATACCCCAATGGAAGAACAATTCCGCTGTATGCCGTTGATGGTAAAACTGTTATTGGCAAATTCCATATTGGCAAACCAAAGGTAGTAGAATTTGATGAACCAATTGAATATAATTAACATGCTTTTGGGGAGAAAAAGAGAAGTCTAGCCAAGTCTCAAAGACCGCGAAGAAAAAGTTCAAAGAGGTTGTTTGATAAATTGGTTTGTCTATACAAAGCAAACTGGGCTTTATTGTTTATGACTTGAAAGTGAACGAACCAGCAAAATCCCAGCTAGAACTCCCAATGCTATACGTGTTTCAGTTATTTGTAGTGGCTCAAGTATCCAACTTAAAGGTTTAATACCATAGCCCTCTCCCCCAGCACCACCCCAGAAACCCCAGGTAGTACTCGGTATTATAACTGCAATTAACAGTAAAATTGATGGTATAAAAAACCAGTTTGTTTTAAAATGGCCTAGAAAAATTCTTTTTATGTTTTGCCATTCAATTAATAAACCAAATAGAAAACTCCAACAGGCCATCTGCGAGAAACGCCAATCAAACGGAAGTTTGCAATATTCAACACCTTTAAGTACCCAATAGGAATTGACCATTAGATTAATAATTAGCAAACCGCATATTATAATAAACATATAGATGATAATCTGTTTTTTTATGGTAATCCTTCTCCCTTTCTCAAATAGTGCTTTCTAATCTCTTTTAGCCTACTCTAAAATATCCTCCTACGAGGAAGCAAAAAATGTGTCGCATTTTGTCTGGAGTGCGAAGCAACTAATTTATTGGCAAGTAAGCCTCTGATTAGTGGGTTGGCCCCTGAAAAATTGCATTACGGATAAAAAAGGAAGATGGTTTATTTTTAACTTCGGGTTTACGCTCGAAGCTTTTTTCTTTTTATGGGAGGTGGTTGTCAATATGAGAGAGTAGTTATGTAGCCCACATGCATATGCTGTAATAACTTGGCTCAAGACAAGGCTCTTATGGCTGCGCTTTGCAGGTAAAATGTTCTACAATAACTTTATGCGGTTAAGGGGCCAGTAAATAAGAACGGCTTTACCGATGATATTATCCTCCGGCAGTGGCCCCCATGCTCTGCTATCTTGACTATGATTGCGGTTGTCTCCCATCATAAAGTAGTTGCCTGGCGGCACCTTTACCGGCCCAAAGTTATCAAAATGCAGTTCCGGTGGCAAGTAATTTTCCTCTACCCTTTTATCGTTAATATATAACTCACTGTTTCGACTTTCTACAGTATCTTTAGCGGTGCCTATTGTCCGTTTTACGAAGTCAGTGCTGGGATCAAGGGGAAATTTAAAAACCATAATATCGCCCAAGTTTGGTTTTGTGAAATGGTAAGAAAGTTTACTGACAATGATTCTATCCCCTACCTGTAAAGTAGGAACCATAGACCCGCTTGGGATATAAAACGGCTCAAAAACGAACATTCTAATAATTAATGCAAGTAGAACCGCTATAACAACTGATTTTACAGTTTCTATGAATGCTGAATTACTTTTAGATCCACATTTTTGCTCTAACTGATCTTTATCCATTCGTTACGCTTGATCCTTTCAATAGCAAAATTGATATTACTGGATTTATTCTACACCTTTTTGGTATATGTGTAAAAGGAAGTTATGTCGCTTATTGTTTGAAGTGTAAACCAGCATTTATTGGCAGCAAGATCCAGGCAGTGGACCTAAAAAATTTGTTTTTGAGTTCAAAAAATTAAAGCTTTGCATTTTAGCTTCGGGTAGGCGCTCGAAGTTTTATTGTTTGGGGGTGATTGAAATAGAAGTGTAGTTAGTAGTTAGTAGTTAGTAGTTAGTTAATGTGGCTTACGTATATAGTTTGGAAGAAAAGGAAGACAGGAATCTAAATTGTTACCCATTATATAGGCAGAATATGCAGCAAGCCGTTTTTTGATTTGCTGTGGCCTTGTTTCGTATTGGGCATCAAAAGCAATCTAAGCAAGAGCCAAAATTTGGTTAAAAACAACCACTCGTCAAGAGTTGTTCGCAATTAATACTACTTTTTAATTTGGATGCTATAAAAACAAGTTTAACGGGCAACATATAACCTAAACGTAAGGAGGAATTAATAAATGCCTTTTTGGGAACCCCAACAAACCCTTACTGTAGTTCAGTGGTTGGCAAGGGTAGCGGTTATATATTGTTTCTTGTTATTATTAACAAAGCTAATGGGGCAGAGGGAAATCGGCAGGTTAACACTGTTTGATTTCATTATAAGTATTATAATTGGAAGCACCGCAGCCGGTGCACTGAGCAGCAGTACCAGCAGCCTTGTTGGTGTAATGATTACGGTAGGCGCCCTGGCTGGCTTTCAAATAGTTTTAAGTACTTTATCATTGAAGTTTTCCAGGTTAAGAAGAGTTGTAGAGGAAGAGCCTATTATTTTAGTGCAAAATGGCAAGCTTCTTGAACAGGCCATGAGAAAAACCAGGATTAATCTTGATGATCTGATGTCACAATTGCGGCTCAAAGGTTATTTCTTTTTAGGACAAGTAGAGTTTGCTGTCCTTGAACCAGATGGTAAGATAAGCGTCATGCCAAAATCCCAGAATAGAGCTGTTACTCCCCAGGACTTGGGCTTGCCAACAAAATACGAAGGGTATCCTACGATGTTAATCGAGGATGGAAATATAATTAATGAAAATTTGGAGAGGAATAATTTATCTGAGAAGTGGCTTTATGAACAACTAAAAAATTTCAATATAAGTTCCCCAAGAGATGTTCTCGCTGCAATGCTTGATACGCAGGGGAGATTTTACTATAGCCTTAAGAACTCAGCTTCAGAGAGAACTGCATCTTAGCGATGGCCTTTAAATGCAGGAGGTGAAAAGATGTATTTTGACCGGGAAAAAATCCGTCTTTGGCTGGCCCTGGTATGGGTGATAACAGTCGGGTTTATGTGGTACGGATTTAACGTTGGATTAAACGATCCAAATAAAATTATGTTATCGGCCCTGGATAGACTCGAAAACAGCGTTATCAAGGAAGACTGGGAACAGGCAGGGGCCGAGATTTCTTTGTTAAATAATACGTTCATTGCAAATAAATTCATAATCAGAGTCTCAAACTCTCCTGAGGATTTAAGCACTTTCCGACGCGAATTGAATGAAGCTGCCGTTTTAGTTAAAAATCAGGAAGATGATGTAATAACTCAAATTGGAGGATTAAGAGAAGAAGTTCGAACCATAACGACGGTATTTTTAGGTATTTAGGGAGGTCAAACCGAAAGTGGAATTATTTACCTACGGGACGAAGGTAATTATAATCTTTCTTTTAGCCTACTTTGGTGCCCGCGTATTAACAAAAAAAGCCATTGCAGAAATGACAGCTTATGAAATAGCCGGGATTTTTATATTGTCAAATGTGGCTGCCGAACCTTTGGTAACAAAAGTAACCATGAGGGCCATCTTTGGAACGGGTATTCTAATTTTTCTTATTTGGATAACCTCACACCTGGCCATTATCAACAAACTGACACCAATTATGGAGCATTTACCAACGGTGGTAGTAAAAGATGGCCAGTTGGATGAGAAAGCATTAAAGGCAACCTCTTTAAGTTTAAACCAGTTTATGGGGTTGCTACGGACAAAGGGATACGACAAGGTAACCGATGTTGAGTTTGCTGTCCTGGAGCCTCAGGGGAGGCTATCCGCCTTTCCCAAGTCCCAAAAAAGACCTGTTAACCCCAGTGACTTGAATGTTCCAACCCAATACGAGGGACTAACTTTGCCCCTTGTCATGGATGGGTCAATCATAGAAAATAATCTTAGCCATGCCAACCTGACCAAGGAATGGCTTTTAGGAGCGTTAAGTTACCAGGGCATTAAGGAACTCAGTAAAGAAGTGGCCTTAGCTGAGCTGGATACCCAAGGTAATCTGTTAGTCTCTAGAAAATGAACATTTAATTTTCCTCCTTTTAATCATTAACATGGGAAATACGTAGGTTAGTTATTCTTTTTTTGTACCCGACAGACTCTTTAGCGCTTTGTAGGTAAACTTTAATTACCCAAAATCTTTCTAAAAACCATTTTTTTCCGTGACCTTAAAAACCTTATTTGAATTTAGTTTTCTAAGTAGGAGGATTATTTATTTAAATTCTGTTAATTAAATCTGAATAAACGTATTAGGCGTCGGTAAAATTTTTTGGAGGAGTGGATTTTTTATGGACAGATTTTACAGAGGTTGCGGCTGGTATTATTAGTGGATTGGTTATGAATGCCTGGAGCCTTGTCTCCTACCACATCTTAAACTTCGCTGAACAGCGCTACCTCGATTGGGCAAGCATGATTATTTCCAAACAGTATCTTCCAATATGTGCTTCGCAAGTTAGATACTACACCATTGAGGAACTGATGTGCTACCAATAAACCATTTTAAGGCCACGGATAGGCAACATTATCTAGATACTATGTGCTATAGCGAGCAATACCAGTTGGTGAACATTTTGTCTGAAGTGTGAAGCGGCATTTATTGGCAGCAAGACCCAGGCAGTGGGACCTAAAAAATTTGTCTCCCGGGTTTTAAAAATTAAATCCATTCATTTTAGCTTCGGGCATGCGCTCGAAGTTTTTTATTTATGGGGGTGATCGACAATGTATGACTGAAAGCTGGTTGTGGCTCCACATGCATAGGTTGCAATACCGGATTAAAAAGGGACTCTCATTTAATGCGCTGTTTGTCTTAAGTGTGAAGCAGCATTTATTGGCGGCAAGATCAGCCAGTGGAGCTAAAAATTTGTCTCTAGTTTTAAAAATTAAAAACTGTGCATTTTAGCTTTGGGTATGCGCTCGAAGTTTTCTGTTTTTATGGGGGTGACTGACACAGTGTGACTTAAGCTGAATGCGGCTCCAACATGCATAAGTTACAACAGCTTAAAGCACGGTATTATGTGGCAATGAGACATTTTTCAGGAAGATTCAGGCACTTAAAGGTTATCCTTAATTTGATGAAGCTTTATCTTTGCATCAGGTACGGCCTTGAATATTTCAGTTAGCTCATTGCAGGCAAAATCAGAACAATGTGCGCAGTTTTCTATATGTCGCTCTTGACAACACGCTCTTATATTGCAAACTTTGCAATGTTTAAATAGCCGGCCATTCTCAGTTAAACATCCATCACAATTTATATCTTTAGATTCAAGTTCAAAACCGTAATACTTGGACCATGATTTAGCGATTTCAGTTTTGTGTTGGGCGTCATCTTTTTGGGTTGCCGAAAAAACAGGGCATCCAGAACAAACTAAACCACAGAAGGCTATCATTTTATCCCAACCTCCTTCTTTATTTTCGAAAATTATATCACCATTTATATGTTGGTTATATAGCTTTGTCTGTCATATTTTGTCATGATTGCTATGTAACTTATTGCCGGGATAGGATCCGGGGCAGTTAAAACTATACTTATGGTAAAAGAAGAAATCCAGGTGTTATTAACTTCGAGTGTATCCGCTCGAGGTTTTTCATTTTTTATAGGGGGTGATGGTAAATGCAGGAGTGTAGTTAATTTGGCTTACAGGCCATATGTTGCAATTAGCAGAACAAAGACGGTATGGCCATCATAAAGCCCGCATTACTTTACGATGAAGGGTAAGCGAGCTTATCAACTTGAAAAACAGTTGTCTAGGATATGCAGCGCTATCATGCGTTGCAGTTGCTCAAATGACCATTGAAAGCACAAACATATTCATTAGCTTATAGGATATAATACTCAATAAATCTTGTAACAAGAGAGGGAGTTAAGTATGTTCCGTCGGATTGATCATATCGCCTTTAACGTCAAAGATAGGGAAAAGTCGATTGACTTTTATGAAAAGCATTTTGGTTTTAAGAAATATTACGAACATGATGTGTCTGTATCTACCATCGAAAAAATAGTCTATCTGAAACTTGGTGACACAGTTTTGGAAATAATTCATATGCCAGATACTGGGGAGAAAAATCAGGGCTATCATTTTTGTTTAGAAAGCGATAACTTTGATGAGGATTATCAACGCTTGAAACAATCCGGTATTCCTATTCAAACGGAACCCCACCCTGCGGGTGCTAGAGAACCCCGTGAGGAAGGCTGGCGAAGAGTGGTATTTATTGGCCCAGACGGAGAATCCATCGAATTTAGGGGGTAAGGAACAGCCAATATTAAGAATTAATGCACCCCTTAGCGGTTTTATAGACGGATCAGAGAAAAAAAGAGACGCTTACAACCATTTTGCAAAATAACTTGACTTCAATCTCCGTAGGAATACGGGGTTTTTCTTTTTATGGGGGAGGGTGACACCAATGGTTATGTAAACTACATGCATATGCCGCAATAACTGGATAGCGACAAACAAGACTCTTACGGCTTGTGCAGCAAGCCGATTTATCAACTTGCTGGGTGCAATGTTAAAATGTGCATCATCTTTTTAAACGCATCTCGTTAGAATAAAAATCCTTAACAAGTAGCCAAGGATTTTATTCTTTATTTATTACATTCTTTAGCGCTTCAATATCTCCACCAGTGATGATATTTATGTTATTTGAAATGATTTCAATATCCCAATTCCACCATTTAATTTTTAGTAATTTTTCGATTATAATCTCAGAAAATCGTTTCTTAATTAGTTTTGCCGGATTTCCTCCAGCTATGGTGTAAGGTTCAATATTTTTCATGACTATCAAGCTTAATCAGGAACTCCTTCTCACCAGGGAACATATGTGCTATAATAGCCATAGTTAATAAGTGGGAGGGGAACCAAGATTATGGCACAACAAAAAGATGTGAGCTTATTTGAGT
>VENG01000034.1 GCA_009711705.1 Bacillota bacterium | reverse complement strand
GTTTATAATCTCATTCTCAGAAAGAAACAACCGTGCCGCAAGGGGGTTATACCTTATATCGGTGAATCCCTTAGAATAGCTGTATCTATTTATTATTCTAGCTACGAATGAAGATGCTGCCCCACTTAAAGCACCTAAAAGAATACGGTCTTTGATTTTAAACATTGATTTGCACCTCGGGCATTAGTGTTACCCGCCCATTATTTTTTGATTCTCTTTTTCTGACCATTTAATAAAGCACTCTAGAAGTTGTGCAAGAAATTGCTTATCGCACAATATACCTAGATTGAGTACTACTTGAGAGTCATGCTTTCCGGTTATTGCACAAATTCATTGTTGACCTCCCACCAATAGAATAGCAGGAATTGCATGAATCCATCCGACATTCCGTGCACAATTATGTAGGGTTGTTTGTTTTTGGTTCAAATCACTAAGACTGGGCGCACCTGAACTTACGCCTTCGGGAATTATGTTAGACCCATGTGGCTCGGTTAATGAACCGGGAAGCCCCCGCCCAGGCGGGAGAAGCTTCACTCTTTGACACCTAACCTGATGACATAATCCCGTAACTAAAACAAGTTCCTTAGAAATCTAGACATAATGTACAGCTGTTTTGATTTCCATTGGCAATAAAAATACTTTAATAACCTGAATATTAATTCCTTTTGGTCGACTTCTTTAGTAAAATTGCACATGACTATTTTTCACAAGGAGGTCTTGTAGTGGACCCAAGAATTAGTATTATAACACTTGGAGTTGAAAATCTACAAAGGTCATTATCTTTTTATAAAGACGGCCTGGGCTGGAAAACATCAAAAGTAAGTAATGAACTAATTGCTTTCTTCCCTTTAAATGTAATAGTCTTGGCTCTATACCCGAAACAGGCCCTGGCAGACGATATAAAAGTATCATCCGCCGGTAGCAGTTTCTCAGGAATAACGCTTGCTTATAATGTTAAAAGTACCGAAGAAGTTGATGAGGTTTTGAGAACAGTTGAAGAATTTGGGGCCAAAATTATGAAGCAAGCTGAAAAAGTATTTTGGGGCGGGTACAGTGGCTACTTTGCAGATCCAGATGGGCACCTCTGGGAAGTAGCCTACAACCCATATTTTGACTTTGACGAGAATAATAACATTATTTTGCCTTAGATTCATCCTTTCTTCAATTTATCTTTAAATCAAATTTGAAGCAGATTATCAGAAATTAAGACGTATACATTTTAAATTATTATTCAGCACATAAGGTTCTATGTTGATAAGGCTACTACAATATATATACGTAGATTTCTATAAGGCTATAATCACTTGTCATGTAATCACCCCCATGACAAAAAAAAACTCCGGATAACCGGAGTTGAAAGCCTTAATTGCTTCATGAAATTTTAATAATGCTTTTGTAAAACTTAAACAAATAAATTATAAAGACGCCAAATTATGGATATATATCTTTAGCGTCTTTTTAAAAAGCATTTTTTTATTGTGCTAAGATATTTAAATCAGATAATATATTCTTTGTAATTCTTTTTGCTACCCATCCGCCAATTTTAGGAGAATCATCTGAGGGCAATTTCTCAATTCGTGTTACAAAGGTATAAGGTTTACCATCAGAAACGGCATAACCCACATACCAACCAACCAAAACTTTACCATTTTGAATACAAGCTCCAGTTTTACCAGCCTGAATAGCTGTTTTTGCTTTTTGGTTAATTAATATATTTTTTACTATATTAATATTTCGTTTATCAAAAGGTAAATCTTCTTGATATAGATTTGTAATAAAGTCTAGTTGTTCATTAGCAGATATTTTCAAGGAATTATCTAACCAAAACATATCAATCTTATCACCAATCTGCTGGTTGCCATAGCCTACTTTATTAAGATATTTTTGCATTCTTTCTCTGCCTATAGATTGCGCTACATCTTGAAAGTACTATACAACGGAGTTTTGAACAGCGGATTTTAAAGTATGGTCTTGGTTCCAACTTTTAACGGGGTATTCTTGTCCATTCCATTTTTTTGATGAATTTTCATTTCCTAAAACTTCTGTTTGTAATGCAATAAGAGAGTGAAGCACTTTATAGGTTGACGCTGGTGAAGTTGATTTAGCAGCTTCTAATTCGTTAAAAGTAATATATCTATCTCGTGAAATGTCATACAATTTAAAAGTTCCATTATAACCTTCAAAACGTTTTTTGAAATCTACCTCCGGTAGATTTTTATAACTAATATGTATATTAAGTTTGGATGGTTTAACTTCCGAATCAACTTTGCAACCTATTTGACTGATAAAACTTAATGGAACCATTGTTCTACCATTAACTATTTTCATATTTGTAAGCAATATCTGTTGACCGTTAACTTTAGCTTTTGTGTCATTTAAAAGCAGTTTAATTATTAAAGATTTGCTTTGCCCAACAACTGAATTAGTATGTTTGTCGTATAACACCTTAAAACCCAAATTCTCAAAAATATTTCTAAATGGTACTAGTATGTTGGTTGTTTCTTCATCTGTGATGGGTTGCTGCTCTAGTGAAACTTGTTGTTCATTAACATAAACTGATATGTTAGCCTCTGCTGTGAGTGGCATAAAAAAGATAGCCATACAGATTAAAAATGATACTATTAGTTTTTTTAATTCTATTTTTTTCCCCTCCCTAAAAAATAATTACCAAATAATTTAACTATAAAATTACTATTGCCCGCAATATATTTTTCAGTAGAGCAGATAACTGAGAATCCCTATCTGCAATACTTCATCGGGTTGAAGGAATACCAGGACCGGCCACCATTCGACCCATCTCTGATGGTCCATTTTCGTAAGCGTTTTGGTACCGAAGCCCTAAAGGATATTAACGAAGAAATCTGCCCTGGCAGCCAGAAAAGCGGAAGAGCAAAAGGATGACGATGACAACAAGCCGGAACCGCCCTCAGATGGCCACAAATCGGAAGAATCCAATAACCCAGAAAGGAAAGCTTTTTCCTTCATAACATATCCGGCAACCAAGGCAAACTCATCTTGGACGCTACCTGCGCCCCGGCAGACATACACTATCCCACCGACTTATCTTTACTTAACGAAGCCCGCGAGAAGTTGGAGGGCATTATCGACATATTGCACAAGAATCTTGGTAAGCCGGGCAAAAGACCGCGCACCTACCGTCAGATAGCTCGTAAAGCCTTTCTCCGCATAGTTCGGAACAAGAAACCCGGAAAGAAAAATATCCGAAAAGCAGTTGGCGCAAGCAACTGCGCTATGTTAGACGCAACCTTGGTGCCGTAGATCGCCTCCTTGCCATGGCCGGTGATGATCATGGCCTGAGTCAGAAGCATCAGGAAACATTGGGCACCATCCGTGAAGTCTATGAACAGCAACTCCACATGTATACCCACCGCACTCATAAGATTACCGATCGTAGTGTCAGCCTTAGTCAACCGCATGTTCGTCCCATCGTTAGAGGTAAAACTACAGCGGATGTCGAGTTCGGTGCCAAAGTAGCTATCAGCATACGCCTTCAATGAGGGTAAAACCTTAATAGAATCGGTTGAAAGCTACCGCAAAAGATACGGGTACTATCCCGAAGTCGTTCAAGCTGACAAGATTTACCGAAACAGGGGGAATCTCCGATACTGTGAAGAACGTGAATATGACTCAGCGGACCAAGACTTGGAAGACCACCGGCTGACAGAGAGAAACGAAAAGACCAGAAACGCCTTGAACGACAAGATGCCAGCGAACGTAATGCGGTCGAGGGCAAGTTTGGAGAAGGTAAACGTCGCTATGGCCTGGCACGTATCATGGCGCGTCTAAAGGAGACCTCTGAAAGTCTTATCTATCTACAGTTCCTGGTGATGAACTTGCAGCATAGGCTCCGTGTTCTTTTGTCCTTTTTTCTGCGATACCATTTCCGGCATAATCCGCTTTTGGTGGACTCTTATTATGGTGTTTTATTAAAAATTAGGACTTGTTCAGCAGGTCCTAATTAAACATCAACAAGGTGCTATACTTAGAAAACTAAAAAAGCGATAAAACGTTAGCTACGGCGCATCTATCTGAAAAAAACGGGCACTGGGTTTTCAGCTACTCCATAATGAACTCCCGACCTTAAATTAATGGAATAGAATGAAAGCACACTATTTTACATTACTTTATTGCAATATATATACGTGTTCTAGGTAATCTGGACGGCGAATCCGGCGTCATCCGGATAATGAATGTAGCTTACAGCACCATCGGGCTTCACTTCCTTAAAAGAGAAAACTCCGCATATCTACGGAGTTTACAGGCAAACACTTTCATTCTTCTTGATTAATTTGTGCTTGTCAATAAAATCTTCCAAATCAGATTCCCTGATTCGGACCTGCCCGCCGGGAAGCTGGCAAACCCTTATAATTTTATTTTTTGACCACCGCCAGATCGTTGTCCTGCTCACACCCAATCTCTTTGCCACCTCCGGCGCTGTTAAAAGCCTATCATCCCTTTCCGCCATAGCAGTTGCTTTTATCACCAGATTATTGAAGGCCTCTGGCGGAATATAATCCTTAATATACTCCAGTTCTTCAAGAAAACTTTTTAGTCTATTATTCAAACGGTTTCACCTCTTTTCATCATGTTTCATTTGTTGCAACCTATGCATGT